>JAGWIH010000227.1 GCA_028866355.1 Alphaproteobacteria bacterium | reverse complement strand
TGCGACCGCGAGGATTGCCGCCACGCCGTCGTTACGCTGCCGGGCGGGGTCGAGCTGCACAATCTCTACGTTCCGGCCGGCGGCGACATTCCCGATCCGGACGCCAATCCCAAATTCGCGCACAAGTTGCGTTTCATCGACGAGCTGTCGACTTATTTCGCCGGCGAAAAGGCGCGGCGCAAGACCATGATCCTGGTCGGCGATCTCAACGTCGCGCCGCTCGAAAACGACGTCTGGTCGCACAAGCAGCTCCTCAAGGTGGTGAGCCACACGCCCGTCGAAGTCGAGAAATTGACTCGCTTGCAGGCGCGCGGCGGATTTGCCGACGCCGTGCGCCACTTCGTGCCGGCCGAGCAGCGGCTCTATACGTGGTGGAGTTATCGTAATCAGGATTGGGCCAAATCCGATCGTGGCCGGCGCCTCGATCACGTCTGGGTCTCGCCGGCGCTCCAGCCCGCCCTCAAGGCGGCGCGCGTCCACAAGGCGGCGCGCAATTGGCAGCTTGCGTCGGACCACGTGCCGGTTTTTCTCCAGGTCGGCTGATGGCGCACGACCTCAAGCCGTTCTTCGCGCCGGCGAGTGTCGCCGTGGTCGGCGCAGCCGAGCGGCCGACCTCATCGGGCGGCGCGGTACTGCAAAATTTGCGCATCGCGGGCTTCGCGGGCGAAATCGTGCCGGTCAATCCCAAGGGCGGGACGATGTTCGGCATCGCCGCGCGCAAGTCCCTTATGGAGCTCAACCGCCCGGCCGAGCTTGCCGTCATCGTCATCCGGCCGGACCTGATTCTCGACGCGGTGCGCGAAGCGGCGTCGACGGGCCATCGCAATCTCCTGATCCTGCCGGGCGGCTTCGCCGAAGCAGGCGAGGCCGGCCTCGCGCGCGACAAGGCGCTGCGGATGCTGATTGCGCAGGAAAAGCTCACCGTCGTCGGCCCCAACTGCGCCGGCATCATCCATTTGCCTGTCGGCGCGCGCTTTGCCGCGACGTTCCTGCGCGACATGCCGCTCGGCCCCAACCGTCACGGCATGGCTGCGTTCATCACGCAGTCGGGTGCGCTCGGCGAGGAGGCGATCGCCGCGTCGAAAGCGCTCACCGTGCCGCTCGGATCGCTGGTTTCGGTCGGCAATGCCGTGCAGCTGGGTGTCAGCGATTATCTCGAATACCTCGGCGACCAGGATTCGGTCTCGGTGGTGCTGCTTTACATCGAGAGCGTCGAGGACACCGCCCGCTTCGCACGGGTCGCCCGCCGCCTCGTGGCAAAGAAGCCCATCGTCGCGCTGATCGGCGGCCGTACCGATGCCGGCGCGGCGGCGGCCCTGCGGCATACCGGTGCCAATGCCCAAGGCGAGGCGAAGATCGAAGCGCTCTGTCGCGACGCCTGTTTGTTGCGTGTCAAAAACTTGCGCCAGCTGATGCTTGCGGCCAAAGGTTTCGGCAGCTTTCCGCAAGGAATCGGCCGGCGCGCGCTGGTTCTTTCCAATTCAGGCGGACCTGGCGTGCTGTGCGCCGACGAGGCGGCGGCGCAAGGACTCGACCTGGCTGATCTCCCGCACGCGATGGCGGCGGCGTTGCGCGCCAATCTTCCGGCCGAAGCCGCGGTCGCCAATCCGATCGACCTCTTGGCCGATGCGCGCGAAGACCGGTTCGGCTTCACGCTCGAAACGGCGATCAAGCATGGTGCTGGTGCCTTCGACGCGATCCTCGGCATCCATGTCGTGCCCTTCATGGTGGACGCCGCGCCGGTGATCGCGCGCATGGCGGCCCTGGCGCCGGCCGTGAAGCTGCCGCTGCTCTATTCGATGATGGGCACGTTGCCCGGCAAGACGGAATGGTTCGCGGCGATGGAAGCCGCCGGCGTGCCGATGTTCAACGATGTCGAGGCGATGGCCGAATGCGCCGGATTGCTGGCGCGCTATCCCGCGCTCAGGGCGCGCGCCGCCGCCGGCGTCTAGCTGGCGCGATAGAGGTGATGGCGTCCTTCGCGCACACCGTCGGGCGGCGGCAATCGCTCCCAGCCCGGCAGTTCGACGGCGATTTCGCTGACCACCACGGCGCCCGGGCGCAACAGCGGCGCCACCAGTGGCGCCACTTCGGCGGCCAACCGCGCTTCATCGGTAATCGGGAAATTGATCAACGCCAGCGCCGCGCTGCGTTTCAGCCGTTCCCAGTGGTGCGGCAGCGTCTCGCGCGGATCGCCCTCGACGCGCTCGGCGGCGGGCGGCACCTTGCCGTCGGCGATCGGGCCCTTGTCGAAAAGAATGACGCCGCGCCGGCGTGCGATCTCGCAGAGATGGTCGAGCGCCGCACCGTCGCCGAGGCCAAGCAGGATCGCCGGCCCCTCGAGCGACACCACGAGGCCGCCCGCGCGTTCGATCGACGCGCGCTGCGCCATCAGTCGGCGGATGAGCATGTCAAGTTCGCTCACCGGATTCCCCCTCTTCGACGGCGCTATCCTCGCCCAGCCGATATCCGCTTGTCGAGAGCGGCCGGCACAAGTTCCTACGGCACCAGGCGATAACCGCCGGCGTCGGTAATCAGGATTTCGGCATGGGTCGGATCGCGTTCGATCTTCTGACGCAGCCGATAGACGTGGGTTTCGAGCGTGTGTGTGGTGACGCCCGAGTTGTAGCCCCAAACCTCGTTGAGCAGCACGTCACGGCCGATGGTGCGGGTGCCGGCACGGTAGAGGTATTTGAGGATCGCGGTTTCTTTCTCGGTCAACCGCACCTTCTTGCGTCTGGCCTCGTCGACGAGAAGCTTGGTGCCCGGCCGGAACGTGTAAGGGCCGATGGTGAACATCGCGTCGTCGCTCTGCTCGTGCTGCCGGAGCTGCGCCCTGAGCCGCGCCAGCAGCACGTGCAGCCGGAACGGCTTGGCGATGTAATCGTTGGCGCCCGAATCGAGCCCGAGCACGGTATCGGCCTCGCTGTCTGCGGCGGTCAGCATCAGAATCGGCGAACGCACGCCTTCGCGCCGCATCAGCCGGCACAGCTCGCGGCCGTCCATGTCGGGCAGCCCGACGTCGAGGATCACGGCGTCGTGGTATTGCCGCTTGGCGAGGTCAAGCGCCTCGGCCGCGGTCGCGGCCTCGACTGCCATGAATTCCTCATGCAGCTGCAATTGCTCGGCGAGCGAATGGCGCAAGGCCGAATCGTCGTCGACGATCATGATTCGGCGGCTGGACGGCATCCTGGGTGTGGCTCGGTGGCAAACATTCCGCCGGACTATAGGCGGGGGCCTGTCGTCTGTCCCCTGTCTCGGGCGGCGACGATCCCGGCGGCGAAATCGCGGCAGTAGCGCGGCGGTTTTACGGCAAATGGCGAATCGGCGCCTGCTGGATGCAAAAGCCGCAGGTCGCCGTCCGCGCGCCGTGGTAGAAGCATGGCCGGAGCGGCGGATTTTCGATGGCGCGTGACGACAAGGACGAATCGCGCGGGGACCGGCGGCCGCGCGGCGCGCGGCGGCGGTCGCCGCGAAGTCCCGGACAATGGCTGGCAATTGCGGCGTTGTGGGCATTTCTCCTTGGCGCCGGTGCGCTGGCTTATTTCGCGCTGACGCTGCCCGGCACCGATCAGCTCACCGCGGCGCAACGCACGCCTTCGGTCACGATTCTCGCCGACGACGGATCCCTCGTCGCAACCTTCGGCGAACTCTTCGGCGAGCCGCTCCGGCTGCGCGAGATGCCGCCCTATCTGCCGGAAGCGGTGATCGCCACCGAAGATCGCCGCTTCTACCACCATTTCGGCGTCGATCTCATCGGCATGGCGCGGGCGCTGGTCGCCGATTTGCGCGCCGGTCACATCGTCCAAGGCGGCAGTACGATCACGCAGCAGCTCGCCAAGAACCTGTTCCTCACGCCCGACCGCACGATCGGCCGCAAAATCCGCGAGACCATGCTCGCGCTCTGGCTCGAACATCAGTTCACCAAGA
>JAGWIH010000006.1 GCA_028866355.1 Alphaproteobacteria bacterium | reverse complement strand
TCGATGTGGAGCCGCAGCGGCTCGCCGCGCGCCGGCACGCGGCCGAGGCTGCGCGCGGAACAAAACACCTGATAGCCGACGCCGTTGACGTCGAGCACGAGGCTGTCGGTGCCGACATGGTCGACCCGGCCGGCGAGCATCGCGATCATCATCGTACCTCGTTGGCGAGCACGCGGCCGGCCCAGGCGCGTGCGCTGCCTGCATGATGCGCATGGCAGATGGCGACCGCCAACGCGTCGGCCGCATCGGCCGATGCCTGGGCGCCCGGCAGCAGCTTGCCCACCATCAAGGCGATCTGGCGCTTCTCGGCATGGCCAAATCCGACCACCGACTTCTTGATCACGTTCGCGGGATATTCATGCACGGGCAATCCGCGCTCGGCCGGGACGAGCAAAACGACGCCACGCGCCACGCCCAATTTCAAAGTCGACGCGGCGTTGCGGTTGACGAATGTCTCCTCGACGGCGGCCGCCTCCGGCGTATAGCGGTCGAGCACCGCAGTGAGGCCGCGAAACAATTCAGCGAGCCGCTGCGCCAGTGTGCCGGTGTCGGCGACAGCGACGACACCGCACGCGACATGATGCAAACGGTTGCCCTCGACGTCGATGACGCCCCAGCCGGTGCGGCGCAGACCGGGATCGAGTCCGATGAGCCGCATGATTCGATCAGCGACCGCGGTCCGACGAACTCACGCGCTCAACCGCGCCATGATGTCATCGGACACTTCGAAATTGGCGAACACGCTCTGCACGTCGTCGCTGTCCTCCAGGGTTTCGAGAAGCTTGAACAACGCTTCGGCATCGTCGCGACCGATCGGTGCATTGGTCTTCGGACGCCAGACCAGCCGCGCCGCGCTGGGTGCGCCGAATTTGCGCTCGAGCCGATCGCGCACGGCATGGAAATCGTCGGGCGCGCAGGTTACGACCCGCTCGTCGCCCTGAATCTCGACGTCGTCGGCGCCGGCCTCGACCGCCGCTTCGAACAGCGCATCGAAATCCACCGTTGCCGGAAACACCACCTGACCGACGCGATCGAACAGAAAACTGACACTGTTGCTTTCGCCGAGATTGCCGCCAGCCTTGGCGAAGGCGGCGCGAACCTCGCTTGCGGTGCGATTGCGGTTATCGGTCAGCGCTTCGACGATCACCGCAACCCCACCGGGACCGTAGCCTTCGTAGCGCACTTCCTCGTAGTTCTCGGTATCGGCGCCGCCGCTACCACGCTTGATCGCGCGATCGATCGTGTCGCGCGGCATGTTGGCCTCTTTAGCGGCGATGACCGCTGCGCGCAGCCGCGGATTGGTTTCGGGATCGGCCGAGCCGCCGCGGGCAGCCGTGGTCAGTTCGCGGATGATCTTGGTGAAGATCTTGGCGCGCTTTTTGTCCTGCGCGCCTTTGCGATGCATGATGTTCTTGAATTGGGAATGTCCGGCCATCTGCCATTCCGGCGACAAGCTGAGGTCGCCCGACCATATCATATCGGTTGAAGCCACAACCATGTGGACCCGCGTCCCCCGCGGGCATTGAGCCGACGCAATATGGCAGGAATGCGGCGCGGCGCGCTATGACGGCGACAGCACGTGCGTTGTTTCCAACTCTTGCGGCCAAGCCGGTGTCAGCTTTCCGCCGATTCGCAGCGGAGCGATGCGCCGCGCCAGTCCGGTGGCATCGTCGGTCTCGACGACTGCCGCACAGACCGTCGCCGCGCCGTCGGCGACCTGGAGCCGCTCGCCGGGCATCTTCTTGACGAAGCGCGCGATCGCACCGGCGCTTTGCATGCCGATCACCGAATCGTAGTCGCCGCACATGCCGACGTCGCTCATATAAGCGGTGCCCGCCGGCAGAATGCGGTGATCGGCCGCCGGCACGTGGCTGTGTGTGCCCAAAACCGCCGAGACCCGGCCATCGCAGAAATAGCCCATGGCCGCCTTTTCCGACGTCGCCTCGCCGTGGAAATCGATCAGCGTCGCATCGACCGCGCCGAGCGGATGCTCGTCGAGCAGCTTGCCGACGGCCGCGAACGGGTCGTCGATCGCGTCCATGAACAGGCGGGCCATGGCGTTCGCCACCAGGACCTTACGTCCATCGCGCGTCGCGAATACGCCGTGGCCGCGACCCGGAGTGCCGGCCGGAAAATTGAGCGGTCGCAGAAGGCGCGGATCGTTCGCGATATAGGGAATGATCTCGCGGCGATCCCAGACATGGTTGCCGGTCGTGATGACGTCGCAGCCGGCGGCGTAAAGCTGCTCGCAGATATTCTCGGTGATGCCGAAGCCGTGCGCTGCGTTCTCGCCGTTGACCACGACGAGATCGAGTCCGAAAGCACGCCGCAGGCGCGGCAATTCCGCCACGACGGCGTCGCGCCCCGCGCGCCCAACCACGTCGCCACAAAGCAATAATCTCATACCGACACTTTCAACGTTTGCGTTCGCGGAACCAGTGCACGCCGCGCTCGGTAATGACCGCATCGAGCGGCACGTCGGTGTCCTCGTGCGGCAGCTCGCGCTCCTGCTGCACGGCGAACGCCAAACCGATAGCGAGCAGCTTTTCGTTCTGCGCACGCAAGCCGGGGAGCGTGCGATCGTAATAGCCGGCGCCGGTGCCAAGGCGATGGCCTTTGCCGTCGAACGCCACCAGGGGCACGAACAAAGCCGCCGGTACGACCGCGGTCGCCGACGGCAGCGGCGCGGGCAGACCCTGCGCATCCGGCGTCGCCGGATCGCCTGGCGTCCAAGCACGAAAGATCAGCGGCGCATTCTTCGCCGTAACCACCGGCATCGCCAAACGATAGCCGCTATTGCGCAGCGAGGTGAGTGCCGGCAGCGGATCGAGTTCGGAGCCGCGCTGAATGTAACCGGCGACGACGCATTGCGACGGCAGATAAAGCTCCGGCAGATAATTGCTCAGCTGCGCCGCGACCTGCGCGCCGATGGCGCGATAGGCGACCGACCGGCGCTCGCGCGCCTGTGCGCGAAGGGTCGCTTTCAGCGCGACGATATCGGCGATGCTTCGGTTCATGCGGCGGAAGGCGTGAAAATTAAGGTGAGGATGGAGCCGCGTCGGCCGTCGGCCTTGACGAACCCTCGTGGCCCGCTAACGCAGGTGGGAACCATATGCCGGAACCAGGGCTCCGGTAGGGACAGTCCCCGAGGTGTCGATATCGGCCCCGGGGTTTCATGCGCCTAACGCACCGCGCAGCCCCATCCTCGTCCGCTATAATTGGGTCGCTTCGAGACGCGCTGCAACCGTTTCGATGCGCAACGCCAGCCGCTCGATGCCATCGGCCAGCGCCTCTTCGTCGGCGGCGGCTGCCGGCGGGCCGTTGGACGGCGTGCGCGCGCGCCGAAGCGTCTCGCGTGCCTCGCTCAATTCGTCAGCCAGCAACAGAGCCGCCATCACCAGCAGCCGGGCTTCGCCGGCGTGCGGCGCATCCTTGGCGAAACCGACGACTTTGGCGTCGATGCTGCGGCCAAGTTGACGCACGCGGTCTTCCTCGCCGGGCTCGCAGGCGATGATGTAGGAGCGACCGTTGATGGCGACCGTCACTTGCGGCATCAGCCCTCCAACACCCGGTCAAGACGGCTGATCACCGCGTCGATCCGTGCCGCCACGTCAGCCGGGGGTCTGCTTGCAGACGATCCGGGGCGCGCCGCGGCCCGCCCGGAAACATTGGCAACCGCCGATTCGAGGCGAACCACCGCCTGTTCCAGCCGGCCGGCCGCCTGTTCTAGTCGCCCCACGCGTCGGTCCCCCAAGGTGATGCGGCGACTCTAGGCGGTTTGTAAACGAAACGTCAACGCAGGCAGGTACTTCAGGTACTTATTGTGCAAGCCGGTAACGGAGCATTAACCATTAAATTGTCTTATAGACGCAATTAATGGCGACGATTTAACTAATAGCGACGGTTTAAGGAGCCAGGTCCGTGACGGCATCTGCTCTCTGGCAATTCGACCAGCTTTCCCCCGAAGCGCGCACTGCCGCCGACGGTGCGGCCCGGCGTGCCGGCGCGCCGCTCTCACAATGGCTCGGGCGTTTGATCGCCGAAACTGCCGCCGCTGAAGGCGTCACGTTGGGCGTCGCGCCGCGCGCCGTCGCGCCACCACCGACACCGCAACCGCGTGCCGTCGTTCAGCCGCTGCCGATTCGTCCCACCGCGCCGCCGCGTGCGGCGATGCCGATACCGCAGCCGGTCGTGCCGATGGCGCCGACTTACCCGCAACTGATGCCGGAACCTGCCGCCCAGGGCCCGGCGCTCGACGCGACCACGATCATGGTGTCGCCGCTGGCGCTTGAGCCCGGCAATGTCGGCGTCCGCGGCGACGAGGCCGATGCGCCGGAAGCCCTCGTCGCGACGATCGCCCGCGAAGGATTGCGTCAGCCGATTCTGGCGCGCCGCAAATCCGGCAGCGATGGCCGCTTCGAGATCATAGCGGGCCGGCGCCGCTGGCGCGCCGCCAAGCGTCTGGGTTTGGCGCAGATTCCGATCGTGGTCATCACTCTCGCCGATCCCGAAGCCGTCCTTGCGTCGCTCACCGAAAATCTCGGCGAAGGCACGCTGTCGCCCGTCGATGAAGCGCGCGCCTATTTGCGCCTGCTGACCGAATTCTCACTCGATCCTCGCGTCGTGTGCGGCGCGATCGGTCGCGACATGACTCACGTCGTGCGCACGCTACGGCTTCTCGGACTGTCGCCCCGGCTGCGCGGCCTGATCGTCGCCGGCCGCTTGTCATCGGCGCAGACCTACGCGTTGCTCGACGCGCCCGATCCCGAACGCGCCGCCGACCAGATGTTGTCCGATCAGGCCGGCGTCGATGAGGCCCTGCGGCGCATCGCCGCCGTGCCAGGAGCTCAACGCCCATGATGCGCGAATCGCCTGCTAGCTGGTCCGACATGGACGTCGACCCAACCCTGCGGCTGCTCGCCGAGCGAGCCGCGCGGATCGCCGGCATTCCTGTGAGTGCATGGCTCGAGCGCGCCATTCGCCGCGCTTGCCCCGATTATTTCGTACCGGCTGCGCCCGTCGCGCCGCCCGCACCGGTGTTCGTCGAGCCGTCACGGCCGATCGCGCCGTTGCATCCGACCATGCCGCCGCCGTTGATGCCCCAGATTCCGTCGGCGCCAGCGCCCAGCGGCGCCGGTGCCGCGCTCGCCGAGCTCATGGCCCGCGCGCGGCAGCCCCGCCCCGAAGCGCCGCCGGCGATGCCGGCACCGACTCATTTCGCGCCACCAGCACCACCGCCGATGCCAAGTCCCGCTGTGCCGACTGTCGGCGAAGTCTCGTTCGGCGGCATGATGCCGCCCGCGCCGGTCTTCGAAACGCCGCGGCCAGCCGCCGCACCGCCTGAGAATTTCGCTGCGCCACAACCGTCGCCGCTCGAACGGGCACGCGACTCCAAGCGTCGCGCCGCCGCGTTCGCCACCGAAGTCGCCGATTGGCGTGCCCACGAAGAGCGACCGGCACGTGCCGGCGCGCCGTGGCCGGCGTTTGGCGAAAATCTTGAGAGCGAACCGTATGTGCCGGTCGACACCGACGCCGGATTTGACACGCGCGAGCCGCTCGAACTGCGTAACCCGATCCGCACGCGGCGTTCGCGTCGGCCGCTGCTGATCGCGGTTGGCGTCGCGCTCGCCGTCGCCTTTGGCGCCATCGGCGCGCAACGATTCATCTCAGGCCGCCTCAGTCATTTGGAATCGGTCGAAAGCGCCATGGTGTCGCCGCCAGCGAAGGGGCCGACGACCATGTCGCCCCAAGCCGCCCTGTCGCCGGTTACATCGCGAGCGGTGACGCCGACCCCGGCGCCGTTGCCGTCGGTTGCTGCACTGTCGAATTCGCCGACCGCGACGCCGCCGG
The DNA here is from genome assembly GCA_028866355.1 of Alphaproteobacteria bacterium. Classification (GTDB taxonomy): domain Bacteria; phylum Pseudomonadota; class Alphaproteobacteria; order ATCC43930; family CGMCC-115725; genus REEB95. The sequence continues at coordinate 15,116 of JAGWIH010000006.1, read as the reverse complement.
CCTCGGAAAATGACAACGGCGCGCTGCTGCCGCCGTCGCTGGTGTCGCCGGAGAATTCACCGCCACCGCCGCCGCCCATGACCGCCTCAGTCCCCACCCCGGCTCCCGCGCCGATCGCCGCAGCGCCGATGCCCGCGCCCATCGCGATGCAGCCGCCGGCTGCCGCCGTACCCGAACAGCCGGCGGCGACCGTTACCGCCACGCCGGCCCTGCCGCCGCCGCTGCCAACGCGCAAGGTCGTCGCCGCTAAGCCGACGCCCGAGAAAGTGACCCAGACGGCCGAGGCGGCCGCGAGCGCCGCCGCCCGCCAAGCCGCCGATGCCAACGTTCCGAAGGATCCCGCCAAACTCGCCGCTTGGCTCGAACAGCGCGCCAAGACCGGCGACCCGGTCGCCGAATATCGGTTGGGCGTGCTGTACGCGCTCGGGCAAGGCGTGAAGCAGGATTACGCGCACGCTGCGCAACTCTTCAAAGCCGCCGCCGATGGCGGTGTTGCCGAAGCGCAGTACAACGTCGCCGTGATGTACAGCGAGGGCATGGGCGTTCAACGCGATCCGGCGCAAGCCGTGACGTGGTACGAAAAAGCCGCGGAGCAAGGTAACGCCAACGCCGCCTTCAACCTCGGCGTTGCCTACTCGAACGGCGCCGGCGTGCAACAGAATATTCAGGAGGCGGCGCGTTGGTTCCGCCGCGCCGCTGCGGCCGGCGTCATCAACGCCCAGTTCAATCTCGGCCTGCTCTACGAGCGCGGCGAAGGCGTGCCGCAATCGTTGGTCGAAGCCTACGCGTGGTACGCCGCGGCGGCCGCGCGCGGCGACCAGGGCGCGGCGCAACGGCGCGATCACCTCGCCGGCGCGCTGAATCCGGGCGATCTCAAGAAAGCGCAGGCACGGGCGGCACAACTTCAGCAGACGATTCAGACCGGCACCGGTCCGGCGGTGCAGAAGGCCAACGCAGCAACGCCCTGATTGACCGGCGCGGGCTTTCGCACCGCGCCCAGCCGCTCCGTTACGACAGCAACCGTCCGCTCGCCACCCACCAGCCGGGTTTGGCGCGGCGAACGTGTGCGGCGGCGGCGGCGGACGCGCCCTCGTCGGCGAACAGCGCAAAACAGGTCGCGCCGCTGCCGCTCATGCGGGTCATCAGCGCACCATCGCACGCCGCCAGCGCCGCGAGTACGTCGTCGATTTCCGGCACGATCGCACGCGCCGCGTCGCCGAGATCGTTGCGGCGTTGCTGCAAGATCGCCGCCAGCTCGGCCGCATTGGTCGGCGCATAGGCAAACCGTGCGGGCTGACCGAACGGACCCTGCCGCGATTTGTAGACATCTGGCGTCGGCAGCTCGCGCCGGGGATTGACAAGCACCACCCACGCTTCGGGCAGCGCCGGCGCCGGCGCGATCGTCTCGCCGATGCCGCCAATGAACGCCGCCTGCCCCACCAGACAGACCGGAACGTCGGCGCCGAGTTTCGCCGCCAGCGCCACAAGCCGTTCCGACGAGAGCTTCGCTTTCCATAACGCCGCCAGCGACATCAGGGTCGCCGCCGCGTCGCTCGAACCGCCGCCAATGCCGGAAGCGATCGGCAGGTTCTTTTCCAGGACGATTTGTGCACCGGGCGCGCGGCCGAGCTCGCGCGCCAGCGCTTCGGCGGCACGCCAGACGAGGTTCTGCGTCGGATCGTGCGCCGATAGTTCGGCGGCGAACGGGCCGGTGATAGCGATATTGAGACTGTGCGCCGGGCTGACGGTGATGTGGTCGCCGATATTGGCAAAGGCCACGAGACTGTCGAGCAGATGAAAGCCGTCAGCGCGGCGGCCGACGATGTGAAGATAAAGGTTGAGTTTGGCCGGCGCGAGCAAGCTCAGCCGCCGTCCACCTTCGCCGGCGCGCCGAGCCCATGATCGAGCTTGGCCTGAATGGTCTTGGTCTCGTCTGGATCCGGTTTGAATTGGAGTGCGCGTTGCCATTGATAGCGCGCCTCGATTTCACGGCCAGACCGCCAGTACGCGTCGCCAAGGTGATCGTTGATCGTGGGGTCCTCGGGCACGAGCTCGATCGCGTGCTCGAGCGTCTCGGTCGCTTGCGTATAGTCGCCGAGCCGGAAATAAGCCCAGCCGAGACTGTCGACGATATAGCCGTCATTCGGTCTCAGCGCGACCGCGCGTTTGATCATCTTGACCGCCTCCGGCACCTTCTCGCCCTTGTCGATCCAGGTGTAACCGAGATAGTTCAGCACCAGTGGCTGTTCCGGCCGCAGCTTCAACGCGCGTTCGAGATCGGTTTCGGCGCGCGGCCATTGGCCGCTGCGCTCGTATGAGACACCGCGGCTGTAGAAGACCCGCCAATCGTCCGCCTGCGGTTTCGGAATGCGCGCCAGCGCGCGATCGTATGCGCCGATCGCATCGGTAAAGCGGCTGTGCGATCGCAGGATGTCACCGAGTTCGATCAGCGGCGCCGGGCGCGTTGGCTGTTCCGTCGCTAGCGTCTCGAGCAGCTTGAGCGCCTCGTCGGTGCGCGACAGCGTGTCGAGCGTCAATGCGATGCGCGTCCGCGCCGTCCACCAATAGGGTGACGCCTTATCAACGCGCTGATAGAGCGCCAGCGCCTCTTCGGACTGATCCTGTTGCGCGCGGATTTCGCCGGTAAGCAGGTAGGCCAGCGGATAATCGGGTTTGAGATCGAGCGCCAGCCGCACGTAGATCAATGCGGCATCGAGCGTTTCGGCCTGATCGAGCAGGCTTGCGAGATCGAACAACGCTTCGGCGGCGCCGTCGCTGGCGGTCGTAACGAGCGGTCGCGGAACCACGCCATGCGCCAAGCGATCGAGCCCGGTGGTACCGACGTCGGAATCGTCGATCGGCAGGATACTTTCGTAGACCGCGCGCGCGGCGATACCGTCATGGTGGCGCTCGTAGAAATTGCCGGCGAGCTCGGCGACCCGCGCGGTCGGTGGTGTTTCTGTCGCCACCACCTTCTTATAGAGCGCGGACGCCTTCGCCGCTTGGCCGGAGAAATCGGCGACGAGCGCCTGGTGCAAAGGCTTGAGCGGGCCCAGGCCGCGCGTTTCGCCCATCGTCTCGAGATCGCGCAACGCCTTCGCCCGGTCGTGGCGCCCAACGTCCGCCCAGGCCGTCAGCAAGGGCAGCGCATAACGTTGCGCGCCTTGATGTGGCGCCGTGGCAGCCTGACTGATCGCCGCGGCATAGTTGCCGGCTTTGATCGCCTGCTCGACAAGGACCAGGCCGGCCAATCCACCGGCACCGTCATGGGCCACGAGTTTTTTCGCCAGCGGCGCGGCCTCATTGACGTGGCCGGCCGACACGCGCAGCGCAAAAGCGCGGCGCATCAAATTGTAATTGTTGGGATCGGCAGCCAACGCGGCGTCGATGAACGCCGTCGCATCGCGATAGTCGTGATCCTCCTGCGCGTGCAAAGCCGCCAGGTAGCCGCCGAAGGCGCTTTCAGGCTTGAGCGACGGTGCGGCCATCGGACTGTCGGCAGCGTTGCCGACACTGACGGCTAATCCCAGGATAAGGCCCGTCGCCGCAGCGCAGGCGAGGTTCAATCGCAGCTTCATCAGCATCATCCGGCGGCTCGCGTGGTGGGCGGAGATTACACCGCCCGGCCACGCTTGGGTCAGCCTATTCGTCACATATTGGGGTAATTGGGGCCGCCGCCGCCTTCCGGCACCGTCCAATCGATATTCTGCGTGGGATCTTTGATGTCACACGTCTTGCAATGGACGCAGTTGGCGGCGTTGATCTGGAGGCGCGGTACACCGGCTGGGTTCTTGACGATTTCATACACGCCCGCCGGGCAATAGCGTGTCTCGGGCGAATCATAGAGCGCATAATTGACCGCAATCGCGTCCGCCGGCCGCCGCAGCCGCAGATGCGCCGGCTGATTTTCCTCGTGATGGACATTCGACAGATAAACCGACGACAACCGGTCGAAACTGACCACACCGTCCGGCTTCGGATAAGCAATCGGCTGCGCCGTGTCGGCGCGCTTTAACGCGCGATGATCCGCGCTCTGGCGCAGCGTCCATGGCGCCTTGCCACGCACGATATAGGTGTCGAACGCGGCATGCGCGAGACCCGCCCACAAGCCCCAGCGAAACCCCGGCCGAATGTTGCGCACGGCGCGCAACTCGGCCCAGACCCACGACGCCGCCAATGTCTGTCGAAAATCAGCCGGCTCGCCGGCGAGTTGGCGAGCCACGGTTTCGGCCGCGACCATGCCGGATTTCATCGCCGTGTGACTGCCCTTGATTTTCGGCACGTTGAGGAAGCCGGCGGCGCAACCGATCAAATGGCCGCCGGGAAAGCTGAGCGCCGGGATCGACTGGAATCCGCCTTCGTTGAGCGCGCGAGCGCCGTAGGCAATGCGGCGACCGCCGGCCAAGGTCGGTCGGATCGCCGGATGCGCCTTGAAGCGCTGAAATTCTTCGAAGGGATCGAGGTACGGGTTGGCATAGTCGAGCCCGATCACGAAGCCGACCGCGACCTGATTGTTCTCGAGGTGATAGAGGAACGAACCACCATAGGTGCGCGCGTCAAGCGGCCAGCCGATCGTATGGACGACGCGGCCAGGGTGATGATTATCGGCAGCGACTTCCCATAGCTCTTTGATGCCGATGCCATAGCTTTGCGGATCGCAACCGGCCCTGAGGCCGAACCGCGACTCAAGCGACTTGGCCAGCGAGCCGCGGCAGCCTTCGGCGAATAACGTGAACTTGGCGTGGAGCTCGACGCCGGGCTGAAAGGCCGCGGTTGCTTGGCCGTCCCTGCCGATGCCCATCGCGCCAGTGGCGACGCCGGCGACGCGACCGTCCGCGGCATACATCACTTCGGCGCCGGCGAATCCGGCATAGATCTCGACGCCGGTGGCTTCCGCTTCCTTGGCCAGCCAGCGACAGAGATTGCCGAGGCTGACGATGTAGTTGCCGCGGTTGCGCATCAGCGGTGGCGTCGGCAGGCGCCAGGCGCGCTGTCGGGTCAGAAATACGAACCGGTCGTCGGTCGCCGGCGTCACGAGCGGCGCGCCGCGCTGACGCCAGTCCGGCAGCAACTCGTCGAGCGCGCGCGGCTCGAACACCGCACCGGACAAGATATGGGCGCCGACCTCCGAGCCTTTCTCGATAATGCAGACGGACGTCGCCGGTCGCAGCTGCTTCAGCCGGATGGCAGCGGCAAGACCCGCGGGCCCGGCGCCGACGATCAGCACTTCGTATTCCATGCGCTCGCGCGGCATCGGCGCGACTATAGTCGGTGGTGCCCAAAGAGCCAGCGATGCTAGGCTCGGCGCATGCAGGATCGCGCCGCGCTGCTGCGGCTTCTCGAATGGCAAACCGCGATGGGCGCGGACGATGCCGTCCTCAATGCCCCGCGCGATCGAATGCGGACCGAGGCGAAATCCGCCGAACGGCCGCGGCGGGTGACACCGCCCGCGGCGCCGGTAACCCAGGCGCCGGCACCGGTTGCGACCGCCCCCCAGAGCGCGATGCTCGCCGGCGCCAAGGAACTGGCCGATGCAGCGACCGACCTTCCGGCTCTACGCGCCGCCGTCGAATCGTTCGATGGATGTTCGCTGCGGCGGACGGCGACGCACACCGTCTTCGCTGACGGCAATCCGGAAGCACCGCTGATGCTGATCGGCGAAGCGCCCGGTGCCGACGAAGACCGAATCGGCTTGCCGTTCGTCGGCCGGAGCGGCCAGCTCCTTGATCGGATGCTGGCTACCATCGGCGTCCGGCGTAGCGAGAACGCCTATATCACCAACATCCTGTTTTGGCGGCCGCCCGGCAATCGCAAGCCGACACCCGAGGAAACCGCGATCTGCCTGCCTTTCGTCTGGCGGCATATCGCCTTGAAGCGGCCGAAAATCGTGGTTTTGTGCGGTGGAACCGCCACCGCCGCCCTGCTCAACCGCAGCGACGGCATTACCCGCCTGCGCGGTCGGTGGTTCGACCTATTGATTCCGGATCTCGGATCCGTACCAGCCCTGGCGACCTATCACCCGTCTTTTCTTTTGCGTGCACCTGCACACAAAAGTGAATCCTGGCATGATCTCTTGGCGATACAGAATAGATTGAACTCAGCACAGTAATAAGTATCCATTTTGTAGAATTTTTAACCGTGGTATAAATGCAGCTGCGGTATCACGAAACTTTATAAAATTTTGACTTGCCTTTTGCCTGCAAGATAGTTTAAGGCCGTCCACATGAACGGCTGGGAACGTGGGGAGCGGTCGAACAAGACTTATGCTGCGCTCGTTGTTATTGCGATTTTTTCGGCAGCTTTGTTCGCCTTCCATAACGCGGCTGCAGGTGATTTCGGCGGCGAGTTCAAGTCCGCTGCGCTGACACCTCCGACCGAATTCAGGAGCGATACCGACCTGCCCTACGTATTGAGTGGGGCGGATGCGGAACGCTATAGGTTGATCGAGCTGCAACAGCGCCTCGGTCAATGGCAGGCGGCCGACCGCGAAATCGATCTGCTGAAGGACCGGCTGCTGCTCGGCCATGTCCTGGCCCAGCGCTACATTCACCCGCGATATCACACCACCTACGCCGAGCTCGCAGCCTGGCTCGAGGCCTACGGTGACCAGCCGGAGGCCGGGCGCCTCTATGGTCTGGCGGTCAAACGGGCGCCGGACGGGGTCAAACCGCCCAAGCCGGCGGCGACCCTTATCGCCGCGCTGTCGCTAGCCGGTGGCGACCTCGACCCGCGCCCCGTCCAGGCCGATGCCGAACCCGCGCCCGCGCCGAACGGCCAATGGCAGGCGGGCCTGACGGCTTGGCGTGAAGGTCGCCTCGACGAAGCACGCAAAGCCTTCTCGACGCTCGCCACCACGCGGGCGCAATCACCATCGATGATTGCCGCCGCGGCATTCTGGACAGCGCGGATCGAACTGCGGTCGCATCATCCGGCCGACGTCGCGCGCTGGCTCGGTGTCGCCGCCAACCACCCGCACACCTTCTACGGATTGCTAGCTGGACGGCTACTCGGGATCGACGCCAGCTTCAATTTCGCCGACGCCCCGTTCAGCGGCCTCGACGCCAGCATCATGACCAGCGAGCCGGCCGGCCGGCGCGCGTTGGCCGAGCTGCAAATCGGCGACCCGAACGGCGCGGCCGCGGAACTGCGCCTGATGGCGGCGCGCGGCTCGACCGGCGCCATGCAAGCGGCGATCGTGCTGGCCGACCATGCCAACCTGCCGGCATTGAGCCTGCAGCTGGGCGCAATCGTCGCGCGCCGCAACGGCCAGGACTACGACCGGGCGCTTTATCCGATCCCGCGCTGGACACCGCGCGGCGGCTTCACCGTCGACCGCGCCCTGCTCTATGGCGTGATGCGCCAGGAATCGAGATTCGCGCCGCAGGTGGTCAGCAACGCCGGCGCGCGCGGCCTGATGCAATTGATGCCGGCAACGGCGCGCTCAATGGCGAGCCAGCTCGGCCAGGACGTCAGCGATCGCCGCGGCGAACGCGTGGAGCTGGCTGATCCCGAAACCAATATGACGCTGGCGCAGGAATATATCCGGACCCTGCTACAGGACGATCACATCCGCGGCAATCTGCTGTTCTTCGCCCTCGCCTATAACGGCGGCCCGGGCGCGGTCGAGCGGCGGAAGATCGCCATGACCGACTATCGCGCCGATCCGCTGCTGTTCCTCGAGACCTTTCCGGTGCCGGAATCGCGCGCTTTCACCGAACGCGTGATGGCGAACTATTGGATCTATCGCATGCGTCTCGGCCAACCGACACCGGACCTGGACGCGCTTGCCGAGGGCCATTGGCCGATCTATACCGCTTTCGACATTCACGATAGCGGTGAACGCCGTGTCGCCGACAATCGATGAGAAGCGTCCGTTTATTGCCGTCAACATCGCGATCCTGACGGTTTCCGACACGCGCGACGAAGCTTCCGACAAATCGGGGCGCACGCTGGCCGAACTGGCGACCGCCGCCGGCCATCGTGTCGCCGCCAAACGCATCGTCAAGGACGAGCAAGGCGCGATCGTCGCCGCGCTCAAGGCGTGGATCGCCGATCCGGCCGTAGATGTCGTGATCGCGACCGGTGGCACCGGCGTCACCGGCCGCGACGTCACGCCGGAAGCGTTCCAATCGGTCTACGAGAAAGAGATCCTCGGCTTCGGCGAGCTGTTTCGCTGGCTCAGTTATCAAAAGGTCGGCACCTCGACGATTCAGAGCCGCGCCACCGCCGGCGTCGCCGGCGGCACCTACCTGTTCGCGCTACCCGGTTCGCCCGGGGCGTGCCGTGATGGCTGGGAAGTGATCGGGCCGCAGCTCGATAACCGGCATCGGCCCTGCAACTTGGTCGAACTCATGCCGCGGCTGAAAGAGCACATCGCCGGCTAATGCTCGGCCGTCCAGGCCGTGGTTCTTGATTTGTTCCAACGCCGGGCGCATCCTATTGCCATGGACGACACATCCAGGGTGCCGCTGCAAAAGGGCCGTGGCGCCGGCAGCAACGCGACCGGGCGCTACGAGCAGGAAAGGCGCGAGGCGTTCGACGACGGCTGGGGCACGGCCGACGAGCCGGCGCCGCGCCTCGCGACGCAGTTCTTGCGCGACAGCTCGCGCAGCGTCATCGCGCACAACGATTCACCGGACATTCCGTTCGACCGTTCGATCAATCCGTATCGCGGCTGCGAGCATGGCTGCATCTATTGCTTCGCCCGGCCGACGCACGCCTATCTCGGCTTTTCGCCGGGGCTCGATTTCGAAAGCCGCATCCTGGTGAAGGAGCAGGCGCCGGCGTTGCTCGCCGCCGAGCTGCGCAAGCCGTCCTATCGCTGCCGGCCGATCGCGCTCGGCACCAATACCGACCCCTACCAACCGGCCGAGCGCCACTACCGGATCATGCGCGGCATCCTCGAAGTGCTGCGCGATTTTCGCCATCCGGTCACCATCGTCACCAAGTCGGCGCTGATTCAGCGCGACATCGACATCCTGTCCGACATGGCGAAGGACAACCTTGCTGCCTGCGCGATTTCAGTGACGACGCTCGACCGCAAGCTGGCGCGGACGATGGAGCCTCGCGCCGCCACGCCCGAGCGGCGCGTCGAAACGCTCGCGGCCCTGGCCGGCACCGATATTCCAACCGGCGTGATGGCCGCGCCGATGATTCCGGCGCTCAATGATGCCGAGCTCGAGGCGATCCTGGAACGCGCCGCTTCGGTCGGCGTGCGCGGCGCCGGCTATACCATGCTGCGCCTACCGCTGGAGGTGGCGCCGTTATTCATCGAATGGCTCAACGACCATTTCCCGGCCAAGGCCAAGCACGTCATGTCGCTGGTGCGCGAAGGCCACGGCGGCAAGGATTACGACCCGCAATGGGGCAAGCGCATGCGCGGCACGGGCCCTTATGCCGAGCTGTTGCGCATCCGTTTCGAGACCGCGTGCCGGCGGCTGAAGCTCAATCTCAATCGCGGCCGTTTGTGGCGTCTCGACACGACGAAGTTCGCGCCGCCGCCGTTGCCGAGCGCTCAGCTCAAACTGCTGTAGCCGCGGCCGTCTATACGTCCGGAGTCGCGCTTGCGCCGTGAGCGCGGCGGGTGTCATTTAGCGACATGCCCGATCTGGCGCTCGAGCGGGAGTGCGACGGTATCGTTTGCGGCATCGACGAGGCCGGTCGCGGACCGTTGGCCGGTCCGGTCGTGGCGGCAGCGGTGATCATCGACGCGGTGCGTATGCCGCACGGCCTGCGCCGGCAGATCGACGATTCGAAAAAGCTTCGGCGCGAGGCGCGCGAGGATTATGCAGCGCGGCTATGGTCCTGCGCCCGCATCGGCATCGGCGCCGCTTCCGTCGGCGAGATCGACCGCATCAACATTCTGCAAGCGTCGCTGCTCGCCATGCGGCGCGCGCTCGAAGCCTTGCCGGCGGTGCCGCACTGGGCGCTGGTCGACGGCAACGTCACCCCGCAATTGCCCTGCCGCACCCGCACCGTCGTCGGCGGCGATGCGCTGTCGCTGTCGATCGCCGCCGCATCGATTATCGCCAAGGTCACGCGCGACCGGCTGATGCGGGCGCTGGCGTGCCGCTATCCCGGCTACGGCTGGGAGACCAATGTCGGCTATGCCACCGAAGAGCATCGTGCCGGCCTGCTGGCGCTGGGTCCAACGCGGCACCATCGCCTGTCGTTTGCGCCGGTGCAGCTCAGCCTTGTATTCGAGTCAAATCCAAACGAATCCCACTAAGCCATTGACTCTCCGCATATATTGACACCCGACTCGGGACAGAGCAGGATGCGCCGATTCGGTTCCGGCGGCGCGACTCGTGCCGACGGCCGAAATCCGGACGGGGAGCCGGATGCGGCAATTGGGGGAAACGAGCGACGATCTGGGCGAGGTTTTGATCGGCGACTGCGTCGAGGTTATGGCGCGGCTGCCGGCGGAATCGGTCGACCTCGTCTTTGCCGACCCGCCCTACAACCTGCAACTCAATCGCGAGCTCCATCGGCCCGACAACAGCCATGTCGACGCCGTCAACGAGGCCTGGGACAAGTTCGCCGATTTTGCGTCCTACGACCGTTTCAGCCGCGCTTGGCTCGAGGCGGCACGACGCCTTTTGAAGCCCGACGGCACGCTCTGGGTGATCGGCTCGTACCACAACATCTATCGCGTCGGCGCGCTGTTGCAGGACATGGGCTTCTGGATTCTCAACGACATCGTCTGGCGCAAGACCAATCCGATGCCGAACTTCCGCGGCCGGCGCTTCACCAACGCGCATGAAACGCTGCTGTGGTGCGGAAAATCGCGCGACAGCAAATACACGTTCAATTATCAGGCGATGAAGGCGCTCAACGACGACGTGCAGATGCGCAGCGACTGGCTGTTGCCGATCTGCGGCGGCGGCGAGCGCTTGAAGCGCGATGGCAAGAAGGCGCATCCAACTCAAAAACCGGAGGCCCTGCTGCACCGCGTGCTGCTGGCGGCGACCAAGCCCGGCGACCTGGTGCTCGATCCGTTTTTCGGCAGCGGCACGACCGGCGCCGTCGCCAAGCGGCTCAACCGCCGGTTCATCGGCATCGACCGCGAGAAGGACTACGTGCGGCTGGCGCGCGACCGTGTCGCCGCCGTCACGCCAGCGGCAGCCGAGGATATCGCCATCGCCGAGAAGCGCAGCGAACCGCGCGTGCCGTTCGGCGCCCTGGTCGAGAACGGCTTCCTCAAGCCGGGCGACGTGCTGTTCGACGCCTCGCGCCGCTGGACCGCCAAGGTGCGGGCCGACGGCACGGTGATCTCGGCCGAAACTAAAGGCTCGATCCATAAGGTCGCGGCCGAAGTCCAAGGCGCCGCCGCCTGCAACGGCTGGGCGTTCTGGCACGTCGAACTCAAGGGACATGCCGTGTCGATCGACGTGCTGCGGCAGAAATACCGCGCCGAAATGGGCCCGGCTGCCTAAGCCGCCGTCACAGCGCGGCGCGCCCGGTCAATCACCTTCTTCATGACGCTCGGCAGCGCCTGGTCTTTGAACCGGGCAGGCGCCACCCAAATGCCGTTGCGCGCGGCGGCGGCTTTGGTCATTGCCGCGAAAATCACCAGCTCGAGGTCGAAATGGGTGAAGCCGTGCGCGACGGTGCCCGGAAGCCGCCGCCAGCGGGCCTTGAGCGGCGCGGCCTTGGTCGCTTCGCGATCGTCCCATGGCGTGATGCGCCAATCAGTCGACGGCACTTCCATCATGCCGCCGAGCAAGCCGTTCGCCGGCCGGCGGCGTAACAGCACGGCGCCGGCTTCGTTGACCGCCCAGAACGCGACACCGTGCCGCCGCGGCTTGACTGGCTTAGCCACGCGCCGCGGCAATGTCTCGGCGATTCCCCGCGCGTGCGCCCGGCAGCAGGCCTGCCACGGACAAGCGCTGCAGCGCGGTTGTTTCGGCGTGCAAACCGTAGCGCCGAGATCCATCAAGGCCTGTGCGAAATCACCGGGCCGGTCGGCGGGCACCAACGCCAGGGCGTCGGCGCGCAGCCGCGATTTCGCCGGCGGCAATGGCGTGCGCACGGCGTAAAGGCGCGCCAGCACGCGTTCGGCATTGCCGTCGACCGCCGCCGCCCGGCAACCGAAGGCAATCGCGCCAATCGCCGCCGCGGTATAGGTGCCAATGCCGGGCAAAGTGCGCAAGCCCGCTTCGGTATCGGGAAAGCCGCCGCGCGCAACCACCGCCCGGGCGCAGGCGTGCAGATTGCGCGCCCGCGCGTAATAGCCGAGACCTTGCCAAGCATGCAGTACGTCATCGAGTTCGGCGCGCGCCAGGGTCTCGATCGTCGGCCAGCGCGCCAGGAAGCGCATGTAATAAGGTCCAACCGCCGCCACCGTCGTTTGCTGCAGCATGATCTCGCTGAGCCAGACGCGATAGGTATCGATGGCTTCGCCGGGCAGCGCCCGCCACGGCAGCACGCGGCGGTGCCGGCCGTACCAGGCCAGCAGCGACGCCGACAGATCGGCAGCTTGGGGCAACATCGACCGGGCGCGCTTCATGCCTTATCCTGCCACGGGCGTCAGGAGGTTACGAGTTGGCCGGCACATCGAACGAGTCCGATCGTCGGCGCGGCGCGATGCGGGCGCTGGCGGCGGACGTGCCGCAGGTCGTCAAACCGGCGCTCGGCAAGCGCGGCTTTTCCGAAGGCCAGTTGGTCGCGCAATGGAAGGATATCGTCGGCGCCGACCTGGCCCGCCGGATGATGCCGGAAAAGCTGACATTTCCGCCGGGCGAGCGCCGCGACGGCACGCTCCGGCTGCGTGTCGCGCCCGGATTTGCGCTCGAAGCGCAGCACCGCGAACCCCAGATTCTGGAGCGGCTTAACGCATTCTTCGGCTATCGCGCCTTGGCGCGGCTGGCCTTGGTACAAGGCCCGTTGCCGACGGAGCCGGCGACAACGCTGCGCCGTCGCCGCGACTTGGCGCCAAACGAGCGCGCCGCATTGACACAGCGAGTCGCCGGTATCACCGACACCGAGTTGCGCGACGCGCTGACGCGACTCGGTGAAGCCGTGATCGGAACCAGCGGCGATAAAATCCGCTGAGCGGATTTTTCCGACTCGCAGGCGGCGCTTTGCTTGAACTGCCGGCGCGCAAGCCCTAGCATCGGGCCGTTTTTAGGGTGTGGAGTTGCTCATGCGCTTCTATCGGCTAATCGGTGCCGCCGCGATTGCGATGGCCTTACTGCAAGCCACCGCATTACCGACGCGCGCTGCCGATGCGCCGACGTTGCAGGCCAACGATCACGTCCTGGGCAACAAGAACGCGCCGATCACGATCTTTGAATACGCGTCGCTCACCTGTCCGCATTGCGCCGCATTCGCGAGCGATACGCTGCCCAAGCTCCAGAAAGACTGGATCGACACCGGCAAAGCCAAGCTGGTCTATCGCGATTTCCCGCTCGATCAGTCGGCCGTCGTGGCCGCCACGGTCGCGCAGTGCTTCCCGCCCGAGCGCTATTTCCCCTTCATCGAGACGCTGTTCCGGACGCAGCGCGAATGGGCGCGCAGTTCGGAGACCGCGACCAAGGCTGCGTTGGCGCCCATCGCCAGGCTCGGCGGCATGAGTCAGGCGCAATTCGACGCCTGCGCCGACAATCAGAAACTCTCCGACGCGGTGCTGAATTCGCGTCTCGTCGCCCAGAACCGATACGGCATCGATTCAACGCCGACCTTTTTCGTCAACGGCACGAAGGTGATTGGCGACGTGCCTTACGACGAATTCGTCAAATATCTCGAAGCCAAGTCCGGCGCCGCGGCGCCGAGCCGGAACGGCCCGGCAACGGCGGCGAACGGCCGCTACGATAGCGTGATCGCGACGGTCCGGAACTGGCTCAACTCGCTCATGTCGCGTACTTAACCCAAAGCCCGATCGTGCATTTCGCCAAACTTCGGCTTTCCGGCTTCAAATCCTTCGTCGAGCCGACCGAGCTTGTGATCGAACCCGGCATGACCGGGATCGTCGGACCCAACGGCTGCGGCAAGTCGAACATCCTCGACGCCATGCGCTGGGTGATGGGCGAGACGTCGGCCAAGCGCCTGCGCGGCAGCGAGATGGACGACGTGATCTTCTCGGGCACGAGCGCGCGGCCGGCACGCAACGTCGCCGAGGTGATGCTGCACCTCGACAATGCCGCGCACGACGCGCCGCAGCCCTACGACGCGCACAACGAAATCCAGATCCTTCGCCGCATCGAGCGCGGCATCGGTTCGGATTACCGCATCAACGGCCGCGACGTTCGCGCCCGCGACGTGCAGCTGCTGTTCGCCGACGTCGCCACCGGCGCCAATTCGAGCGCCATCCTGAGCCAGGGCCGCATCGGCGCGATCATCAGCGCCAAGCCGGCCGACCGCAGGATGCTGCTCGAGGAAGCCGCCGGCATCGCCGGCCTGCATTCACGGCGGCACGAGGCCGAATTGCGCCTCAAGGCCGCCGAAACCAATCTGACGCGACTCGACGACGTGCTGCGCACGCTCGAGACCCAACTCGAAAGCCTGAAGAAGCAGGCGCGCCAGGCGCAACGCTATCGCCGGCTGTCGGATTGGATTCGCCGCGCCGAGGCGACGGTGCTGCATTTGCGCTATGCCGCCGCCACCGGCGAACTGACGGCGGCGGAAGAGCGTCTGCGCGCCGCTGAACGGGTTGTCGCTGAACGCATGACGGCCGCCGCCGCGGCCAATCGGTTGCGTGAAGCGGCCGCCGCCGAGCTGCCGGCGCTGCGCCAGGATGAAGCCGCGGCCTCGGCTGAGCTCCAGCGGTTGACGTTGGCGCGTCAGGCGCTCGACGACGAAGAGCGCCGCATCATGGCGGCGCGGCAATCGGCCGAAGCCCGGCTGGAGCAGCTCGCCGCCGATTTGAAGCGCGAGGACGAACTGGCCGCCGACGCGCGCGCGGCACTGGCGCGGCTGCGCGAAGAGCGCCAATCGTTGGCCGCCGCCCAGCAAGACGAACAGCAAGTGCAGGCGAAGGCGGCCGAAGATCTGGCGCGCGTCGCCGAGGCCGTGGCCGCGCTCGACGCCCGGCTGACCGCGCTGACCGAGCGCGTCGCCGCCGAAGAAGCGCGCCGCGCCGCGCTGGCGACGCGCATCAGCGAGGCCGGCGAGCGTCA
>JAGWIH010000226.1 GCA_028866355.1 Alphaproteobacteria bacterium | reverse complement strand
GCCGAGCAGCCGCAGGCCGAGGCCGATCCAGAAATGCGCCACGATGCGCATGGCGAAGCCGGTGGCGATGGCGGCCGCCGCCAACAGCCACATGGCGGTGATGACCGGGTGCCGCTTTCCGCCGCGTGCCTCTGCCATCCGACCCTCCCCTCCGGAAACCATGCCGGCCAGGATCGGGGCATCCTAGCGCTAAACGTCGAGATTGGCGACTTCGAGGGCGTGGTGCTGGATGAATTCGCGCCGCGGCTCGACGATGTCGCCCATCAGCGTCGAGAAAATCTCGAGTGCCGAATCCTCGTGCGTGACCTTGACCTGAAGCAGCGAACGCTCCGACGGATCGAGGGTCGTTTCCCAGAGCTGTTCGGGATTCATCTCGCCGAGACCTTTGTAGCGCTGGATATCGCCTTGCTTGGGTCCGAGCGCGAGCACGGCCTCGACCAGCGCCGTCGGGCCGTTGACCATGGCTTCCTTGTCCTTGGCGACCAGCTTGCCCGGCTTGCCGTACACCTGTTGCAGCTCGGCGGTACGCTCGTCGAGCCGGCGCGCTTCGGCGCTCTTCAGCAGTGCGGCGTCGAAGACGCGGCGCTCGGTGACGCCGTGGCGCTTGCGCGTCAGCACCAGGCTTTCGCCCGGCACGAGCTCGCCCTTCCAGCCGCGTGCATCGGCCGTCGCCAGCAGATCGAGCCGCGACGCCAGATATTTGGCGGCTTCGGCGCCGTCCTTCGGCTTGTCGAGCAACGTCGGATCGAGCACGCCAGCGATCGCCGCCTGTTCGACCACTTCGAGGCTGCCAACCTTGCGCCACAGCGGCAGCAAGAGCGTGCGAACCAGCCGCGCACGCTCGACCAAATCCTTCAGGTCGTTGCCGGCGCGTTCGACGCCGTCGTGTTGGCGGAACTTGGCGTCCTTGATGCCGGCGGTGAGGCGGTACTCTTCGAGCGCCGGGTCGTCCTTGAGATAGACCGATTTGCCCTGGCCGCGTTTCACCTGATAGAGCGGCGGCTGCGCGATATAGAGATAGCCTTTTTCGATCAGGTCGCGCATCTGGCGGAAGAAGAACGTCAGCAACAGCGTGCGGATGTGGCTGCCGTCGACATCGGCGTCAGTCATGATGACGATGCGGTGATAGCGCGCCTTCGTCGCGTCGAATTCTTCGGGGCCGATACCGGTGCCAAGCGCCGCAATCAGCGTGCCAATTTCGACCGAGGACAGCATCTTGTCGAAACGCGCGCGCTCGACATTCAGGATCTTGCCCTTCAACGGCAGAATCGCCTGGAAGCGGCGGTCGCGGCCCTGCTTGGCCGAGCCGCCGGCGCTGTCGCCCTCGACGATGAAGAGCTCGCTTTGCGCCGGGTCGCGCTCCTGGCAGTCAGCGAGCTTGCCAGGCAGATTGGCGATATCAAGCGCACCTTTGCGTCGCGTCAGCTCGCGGGCCTTGCGCGCCGCCTCGCGCGCCACGGCGGCCTCGACCACCTTGCCGACGACGCGTTTGGCTTCGGACGGATGCTTTTCGAACCATTCCTGAAGCTTGTCTGCGACCACGGCATCGACCGCCGGTCGGACTTCACTCGAGACCAGCTTATCCTTGGTCTGGGATGAGAATTTCGGGTCGGGCACCTTGACCGAGAGAATGCAAGTCAGGCCTTCGCGCATATCCTCGCCGGTGAGCGGAATCTTGTCCTTGCCCTTGGTCAAGCCGGATTCATCGGCGTAGCTGTTGATGGTGCGCGTCAGTGCCGCGCGATAGCCGGCCAAATGGGTGCCGCCGTCGCGCTGCGGAATGTTGTTGGTAAAGCACAGCATCGTCTCGTGATAGCTGTCGGTCCATTCCATCGCGACTTCCACGGTGATGCCGTCCTTCGTCGCGGCCATCGTGACGGTTGGGTGAAGGGTCTGCTTCGCGCGGTCCAGATACTTGGCGAAGGCTTCGAGGCCGCCTTCGTAATGCAGGCGTACGGTCTTGGGCTCAACGCCGCGCGCGTCGGTCAATTCGAGCGTCACGCCCGAATTGAGGAACGCGAGCTCGCGCAGCCGGTGCTCGAGCGTCGCGAAGTCGAATTCGGTCTTGGTGAAGGTCCGGGTGCTTGGCCAGAACGTGACCTCGGTGCCGGTCTTCGGCCCGGTCTTGCCGTTGCGCTCGACCGGCGGCGCCTTGCCGACGACCTTGAGCGGCGCCTCGGGATCGCCGTCCTTGAAGCGCATGAAATACTCGCTGCCGCCGCGCCAAATGCGCAAGTCGAGACACGACGACAGCGCGTTCACCACCGAAACACCGACGCCGTGCAAGCCGCCTGAAACTTTGTAGGAGTTTTGGTCGAATTTTCCGCCGGCATGCAGCTGGGTCATGATGACCTGCGCCGCGGAGACTTTTTCCTCCTTGTGGATGTCGACGGGGATGCCGCGGCCATTGTCGGTTACGGTGCACGAACCATCCGGATTGAGCGTCACCGTCACGGTGTCGCAGAAGCCGGCGAGCGCCTCGTCGATCGAATTGTCGACGACCTCGTAGACCATGTGATGCAGGCCCGAACCGTCGTCGGTATCGCCGATATACATGCCCGGACGCTTGCGCACGGCATCGAGCCCGCGCAGCACCTTGATCGATTTGGCGCTGTATTCTTCTTCCGCACCTTCGGAAACCGGTTCACTCATGTGCCATCCATCAAGTTACGAGAGCAACGTCATGCGGGTGCCAGGGCGGCATCCGCAACCGCAAAGAGCTGGGCCTGGCCTTTGATCTCGGCAAAGAGCGCCGCGTCGGTGCCGGCGAGCCAGCATTGCGCGCCAAGCACACGCAGTGCCTGGAAGAGCGCGCTGCGCCGCGCCGCGTCGAGATGCGCGGTGACTTCGTCGAGCAACAACACCGGCGCGCGGCCGCGCCGCAACGCCAAGAGCCGCGCATAGGCGAGCACGATGGCGATCAACAGCGCTTTTTGCTCGCCCGTGGAACAAAGCCCGGCAGCCTCGCCCGTGCCGAGATGGCGCACCAGCAGGTCCGAGCGGTGCGGCCCGGTTTGCGTCACGCCGCTGTCGCGGTCGAGTCCGCGGGAATCATGGAGCGCCATGCGGAAAGCCTCTTCGGCGGCCAGCGCCGGCATGCTGCCAAGCCAGCGTTCGACGGCGCCTTCGATCGCCAGGCCGGCGCGCGGGAACGGTCCTGGCGCTTCCGCACAGGCAGCGGCTAGGCGTGCCACCGCTTCGAGCCGCGCCGCCGCGAGGGCGACGCCGTTTTCGGCCATGATCTCTTCGAGCGCCTTGAGCCAGGACGGATCCGCCGTACCTTCGCGCAGCAACCGCGCGCGTTCGCGCATCGCGCGCTCGTAAGCCAGAAGCCGCGACCAATGACCGGGATCGAACCCGGTCACCAGCCGGTCGAGAAAACGACGGCGGCCGGAAGCGGCATCGGCAAACAACCGATCCATCTGCGGCGTCAGCCAGGCGACCGCGAGGCGCTCGGACAGCTCCTGCTGGCTTTTGACCGGCACGCCGTCGATGCGGAGGTGGCGGCGCTCGCCGCTTTCGCTGTCGGCGTCGCGGCCAGTGCCGATGTCGAATTCGCCGGCGGATCCGGCCACGGTCGCCGCCAGCGCCCAGGCGCCGCCACCGCGGCGGTCGATTTCGCTGAGCTTGGCGCGGCGGAGGCCCTTGCCCGGCGCCAGAAACGACAGCGCCTCAAGCAGGTTGGTCTTGCCGGCGCCATTTGGCCCCACCAGCACGACCATGCCGGCCTCGACCGTCAGCCGCGCACGCGTGTAGCCGCGGAAATCGGTCAGCATCAACCGCACGACCGAGATTGCCGGTGCGGCGGTCGCGGCCCGTGTTACCGGCTTCGCAAAGGGAACCACCCGATCGGGCGTCATGCCTCGCGCCTAAACGCGCATCGGCATGAGGACGTAAAGCGCGCTGGCGTCGGTGGCGTCGCGCACCACGGTCGGCGAGGCGGCGTCGGCCATGACGAATTT
>JAGWIH010000225.1 GCA_028866355.1 Alphaproteobacteria bacterium | reverse complement strand
TGCGGCGCGAATTGCAGATCGTCTTCCAGGACCCGTATTCGAGCCTGTCGCCGCGCCTCACCATCGGCCAGATCGTCGAGGAAGGCCTCAAGGTGCACGGTCTCGGCGGTGACGCCGCGGGTCGACGGCGGCTGGTCGAGGACGCGCTCGATGCGGTGGCGTTGCCCCGTGATGTCGTCGATCGCTATCCGCACGAATTCTCCGGCGGCATGCGGCAACGTCTCGCCTTCGCGCGCATCCTGGCGCTGCGGCCGCGCCTCATCGTGCTCGATGAGCCGACCTCGGCGCTCGACATGTCGCTGCAGGCGCAGATGGTCGATCTGCTGCGCGATTTGCAGCGGCGCTACAACATCGCCTATCTGTTCATCAGCCATGATTTGCGCGTGGTGAAGGCGCTCGCGCATCAAATCCTGGTGATGAAGGACGGCAAGGCGGTCGAGCAGGGGCCGGCGCGCCAGATCTTCGAATCGCCGCGTCAGGCCTATACGCGCGCCTTGATGGCGGCCGCGTTCGAGCTCGAGACCGTCGATGGTGCCGCCGCGACCTGAATGCTAATTGTCGAGCTTCCAGCGCGTCATTAGCTTGCGCGTGGCGGCATAGTCTGGATGGTCGACGGTCCAGCCGTGCCGCACATAGGCCCGCGCCGTCATGCGGTTGCCGCGCCAGCCCAAAAACAGGTCGATCACGAAGAAGATCGCGGCGAAGATGTCGCCCGCCAGGTTTACCGTATGGCCGTCGGCGAAGTGGCCGAGCAGGAACCAGGCGATGAACCACGCCAGCAGCAGACCGAGCATCAACGCGCCCCAGGCGTGCAGCTTGCGCCAGAACAGCGGCAGTCCCAGCAGCGGCGACAGCACGAACAAATCCCAGGCGAAGCCGTCCTTGACCCATTTGATCCGGCCGCCGCCCGGCGGCTTAAGTCCAAGCCGGACGGCCGGCGGTTCCGCCGCGCGCTTTTTGACGGTTGCGCGTTTGAGCTTCATCGCTGGCCGCCGTAGCGCTCGGTGGCAAAGGCATAGAGCGCGCGCAACGCCAACGCCTCGCCGCCTTCCGGCCGGCCGGGTTTGGTTTTGCCGTTCCACGCATAAGTGTCGAGATGCATCCAGGGGATCTCCGTCGGCACGAATTCGGCGAGGAACAGCGCGGCGGTGATGGCGCCGGCGAACGGGCCTTCGCTGACATTATTGATATCCGCAATGGGCGTCTTGAGCATCTCGCGATAAGGCTGCCACAGCGGCAGACGCCACAGCGGATCGCCTTCGCGGGTGCCTGCCGCCACCAGCGATGCCGCGAGCGCATCGTCGCGCACGAACAGCGCCGGCAGGTCGGGCCCAAGCGCGACCCGCGCGGCGCCGGTGAGCGTGGCGATATCGATGATCAGATTGGGCTGCTCGCTGGCCGCTTCCGCGAGCGCGTCGCACAGGATCAATCGGCCTTCGGCGTCGGTATTGCCGATTTCGACCGTCGTGCCCTGGCGCGTGCGCACGATGTCGCCCGGCCGCAGTGAATCGCCGCTGACGGCGTTGTCGACTGCCGGCACCACGATGCGCAGACGAACGTCGAGGCCCGCATCCATGATTGCGTCGCCCAGCGCCAACAACGTCGCCGCGCCGCCCATATCCTTCTTCATCCAACGCATGCCCGACGCGGTCTTGAGATCGAGGCCGCCGGTGTCGAAGCACACGCCCTTGCCGACCAACGTCAGCTTGGGTGCGCGCACATCGCCCCAGGTTAGATCGACGATCCGCGGCGGCCGGCTACTGGCACGACCGACGGCATGGATGGTCGGATAGTTCCGCGTCAGCAACTCGTCGCCAACGATGGCGGTGCAGCGGGCGCCGTGTTTCGCTGCCAGGGCTTCGGCCGCCTGTTGCAGCTCGGCCGGGCCCATCGCTTCGGCCGGCGTGTTGATCAAGTCGCGTGCCCGGCATTGCGCCCGCGCCAGCCGCGCCACCAGCTTGCGGTCGGCCTGGCGCGGCCACACGAGGCGGGCCGGCGGGCGCTTGCGCGCGCGGTAGCGCGTGAAGGCATAAGCGCCGAGCGCCCATCCAAGCGTACGCGGCGTGGCGTGCGCATCGTCGCTGGCGGCATCGAGCGTATAGGTCCCTTCGGGCAGCGCGTCGGGCAGGCCGGCGAGATCCCAAATCGCGTCCGATTCGCCGGCGCCGGCCAGGACGCGCAACGGCTTGCCATCGGTGCCCGGCACCAGCAGGTGCTGGCCCGCGTCAGCCGTAAAACGCGTCGCCTCGACCCAGTGCGCGATGGCGGGATCAAGCTTATTCAAAGTGGCGACGAGCGATTCGCGCGTCACCACGGTCAGCGGCAAGGCCCCCGCTTCGCTTTCAACCAGCGCTGCAAGCGCCGCGTCGTCCGTCACGATCCGTCCCCATCCCCCTGCACAGCCGGCAGTTGCGCGACACGCCTCAGCCCGGCACATTGCCGGCGCGAGGATACCCGATGGCGGACATCACCATCTATATCGGCAACAAGAACTATTCGTCGTGGTCGCTACGCGCCTGGCTGATGCTCAAGCAGACCGGCGCTCCGTTCGAGTCGGACGTCATTCCGCTCTACGTGCCAGGCAGCAAGGAGACGATCCTCAAGCATTCGCCGTCGGGCAAGGTGCCGGCGTTACGGCACGGCGACGTCACGGTCTGGGATTCGTTGGCGATCGGCGAATACCTGGCTGAAACCTTTCCCAAGGCCGGCTTATGGCCGACGGCGTCCGTTGCGCGCGCCCGTGCCCGTTCGGTCAGCGCCGAGATGCATTCCGGATTTGCCAATCTGCGGCGGAATCTGCCGATGAATTTGCGCCGCAAGCCGACGCCGCGGCCGCTGACCGACGAGGTGACGGCCGACGTCGCCCGCGTCGCGGCCCTGTGGCGCGATTGCCGGCAGCGCTTTGGTTCCGGCGGTCCGTTCCTGTTCGGCGCTTTCGGCATTGCCGATGCGATGTATGCGCCGGTGGTGAGCCGCCTGCGCAGCTATGCGGTGCCGATCGACCCGGACGCCGCCGCCTACTGCGACGCCATCGAGCGCCACCCGCCGTATCGGGAATGGGCTGCGGCCGCGAAAGACGAGCCGATGACCGTGGCCGAGTTCGAGGTTTAGCGCGGCGCGGCCTCAAGCGCCTTGATGCCGGGTAGCGTCTTGCCTTCGAGCCATTCGAGGAACGCGCCGCCGGCGGCCGAGACATAGGTCAGCTGATCGACGACGCCGGCATGCAGCAGCGCCGCAACTGTATCGCCGCCGCCGGCAACGCTGACCAGCCGCTTCGCCCGCGTCAGGGCCGCGACTTGCTTGGCGATGGCCGTGGTGGCCGCGTCGAACGGCTTGGTCTCGAAGGCGCCGACCGGTCCGTTCCACACCAGCGTGCGGCAGGTGGCAAGCTTCTCGCCAATGAGCGCAACGCTGCGCGGCCCAAGATCGAGAATCATCTGGTCGTCGGGAACGCGATCGGCCGCGACGGTGGCGACTGGCACACCGGTCTTCAGCGCGGGCGCGACGACGACATCGACGGGAAGAACGAGTTCGCAGCCCGCATCCTTCGCCTTGGCAGCGAGACCGCGCGCAGTCTCGATCATGTCGCGTTCGACCAGCGATTTGCCGATCGGGTTGCCGGTGGCCAGCAGCGGCGTATTGGCCATGGCGCCGCCGATGATCAGCAGCTGTACCTTGCGAACCAAATTGTCGAGCAGCTCGAGCTTGGTCGAAACCTTGGCGCCGGCGACGATCGCGGCGACGGGCCGCGCCGGATTGTCGAGCGCCTTGTCGAGCGCGACGAGTTCGGCCTGCATCAACCGGCCGGCATAAGCGGGCAGCAGTCGCGCCACTGCCTCGGTCGAGGCATGCGCCCGATGCGCCGCCGAGAACGCATCGTCGACATAAACGTCGGCGAGCGCGGCCAGCGCCTTGGCAAAGGCGGGATCGTTCTTTTCCTCGCCTTTGTGGAAGCGCAGATTCTCCAACAGCGCGACCTCGCCGTTGTGCAGTTCTCCGAC
>JAGWIH010000224.1 GCA_028866355.1 Alphaproteobacteria bacterium | reverse complement strand
ATCGCTTTTGCCAACGAGGCCGGCGTTCTGCTGAAGAGCCTCGGCGTCGATGCGCAGGAGGCGATGAAGGTGTTCTGCGCCGACCGGCAGCTCAACATTTCGCCGGCTTATCTCCGGCCGGGGTTTGCATTCGGCGGTTCATGTCTGCCCAAGGACGTTTCGGCGCTGGTCGCGCTCGCCAGGGCCGGCGACATCGCGTTGCCGTTCTTGTCCAGCGTGATGCCTGCGAACGACGCGCACATCGATCGCGCGCTTCAAGCCATTCTCGACGAGGGCCGCCGCAAGGTCGCTCTCTTGGGGCTCGCCTTCAAATCAGGCACCGACGATCTGCGCCATTCGCCATTCGTCTATCTCGCCGAACGGTTGATCGGCAAAGGCTATGATCTTGCGATCTTCGACCGCAACGTCAACGCCAGCAAACTGCTCGGTAAGAATCGTGAATTCATCGAGCGCGAAATTCCGCACTTCGACCGGTTTCTGATCTCCGATCTTCGCCGCGCACTCGACGGCGCCGGCATGATTGTGATCGGACATGCGAGCCGCGAGGACATCGCCGTGCTGGAGGCCGAACATAATGGCCGGCCGATCCTCGATCTTCAGGGCGTGTCGGCCTTGGCGGAGTTGCCCGGCGCGCGATACCGCTCGCTCTGCTGAGGTCGGCAATGACGCGGCCGCGATTGCTCTTTGTCTCGCCGCAATTCCTGTTTCCGGCCGACGCCGGCGGCAAGATCCGCACCGGCGGCATTCTTCGCGGAATGAAGGGCGGCCATTTCGAGATCACGTTGGTATCACCGGCGACGGCCGAGCAGCCGCGACGTTTCGCGCGTGAGTTGACCGAGGTTTGCGATCGGTTTCTTTCTTGGCCCGCGGTTCGGCGTGGCAAGTTTGTCGGTGCCGTGACGCGCTTCGCCGCGCTGGCGTCGCGCTTGCCGGTGTCGGTCGCGCTTGACCGTTCGCGTGCCGCGACCGCACTGATTGCCGATGCGCTGGCGACGCAGCCGGAGGTCGTCGTCGCCGATTTCGTTCATGCCGCCGTGCTGTTGGACCGTGTACCGTCGACGGGCTCGGTTGTCTTCACGCATAACGTCGAGGCCGAAATCTTCGCTCGTCATGCCCAGACGGCGGAAAAATCTCTGGCGCGCCTCATCTGGAACGCGCAGCGCCGCAAGATGGCGGAATTCGAGGCACGCAATCTGCCGGTCTTCGCCAAGGTCATCGCCGTCTCGGAGCGTGACCTCAACTTCTTTCTCGAAACCTACGGCGTGCGCGGCGGCGAAACGATTCCGACCGGTGTCGATTTCGATTATTTCGGCGCCTTGGCGTCGGCGCCACCGGCCGCCGTACCGCCGCGCGGCGGTCATCTCGTCTTCACCGGCTCCATGGATTGGCCGGCCAATATCGATGCCATGCATTATTGCATGAACGAGGTCTGGCCGATCGTCGCCGCCGCGCGGCCCGACGCGCGGCTCACTGTTGTCGGCCGCGATCCGCCGGCCGCGCTTGTCGACAGGGCACGGACGCATGGTTTCAAATGGCAGTTCACGGGCTTCGTCGACGACGTGCGTCCGTTTATTCGCGATGCCGACCTTTATGTCGTGCCGCTCCGCGTCGGCGGCGGGACGCGAATCAAGATCTACGAAGCCATGGCGATGCGACGGCCCGTGGTCTCGACATCGATCGGCGTCGAGGGGCTGCCGATCAAGGCGGGCGAGCACTATCGCCGGGCCGACACGGCTGCGGCTTTCGCCGAGACGGTCTTGCGGCTGCTTGATGCGCCGGTCGAGGCCGCCGAAATGGCCGAAAACGCCTACGATTTCATCCTGAAGCGCTATTCGACCCGGCGGGTGGCCCGGACGTTCGAGGACATCTGCAAACGCGCGGCCGGCGCCGCCGAGCCGCCGGAGCCGGTGGCGCTGGCAGGATAACCACCGGTTTCCGGACGCCGCTGTTGCAGTGCAATAGCCGCCCACTTATATTGTAAGATCAGCACGTTTTCCGGAGATCGAGGTTCATGGCGCGGGTTACGGTCGAAGACTGTATCGTTAAAATTCCCAACCGATTCGAGTTGGTCCTGCTTTCGGCGCAGCGGGCCCGCGATGTTGCGGGCGGCGCGCCACTCACTGTCGACCGCGACAACGACAAGAATCCGGTCGTGGCGTTGCGTGAGATCGCCGACGAGACGATCGCGATCAAGACGCTCGAGGAAAATCTGGTGAAGGGTCTTCAGAAGCACGTCGAAATCGACGAACCGGTCGAAGATCAGGAGATCGAGCTCGGGACACAGCTCGGTTTGGGTTCCGATATCGCGCAGGTACCGGGAACCGAAGGCGCCGCTCTGGCCGAGGCGCAAGGCGACGAGGCGGTGGACGAGGATCTCGAAAAAGACGTGCTCGAGGCCGCCGAGGACGAAGCTGTCGGCCTGAACGACGAGGCGTTGCCGGATATCGCCGAAGGCGAGGGTGACGCCGGCGGCGACGGTCCCGCCGAAGACGGACAGCCTTGATCGGCGGGAGCGGCGGCGGCTTGTCCGTCGCGCCGCTCTCGGTTTGTCCGTACGCCGGCGGTGCTGACCGGCGGAGTACCCTTCCATGATGCGTCAATTCGAGCTCGTCGAGCGGGTCAAGGCCTACGACCCGTCCGCTGACGAAGACGCCATCAATCGCGCCTACGTCTATTCGATGAAGGCGCACGGCGCCCAGAAACGGGCGTCCGGCGATCCGTATTTTTCCCACACCGTTGAGGTCGCCGGCGTTCTGGCGAAGATGAAGCTCGACGCAGCGTCGATCATCACCGGCCTGCTGCACGACACGGTCGAAGACACGCTGGCGACGCTGGATGATATTGAAAAGGTCTTCGGGCCCGAAATCGCGCGGCTCGTCGATGGCGTGACCAAGTTGTCGCGGATCGAGCTCCAATCGGATCAGACCAAGCAGGCGGAGAACTTCCGCAAGCTTGTGTTGGCGATGTCCGAGGACATCCGCGTTCTTTTGGTGAAGTTGGCGGACCGGCTGCACAACATGCGCACGCTCCACTTCATCAAGGACGCCGACAAGCGCAAACGCATCGCTCGCGAGACGATGGAGATCTATGCGCCGCTCGCCGAGCGCATCGGCATGAACGCGATGAAGGATGAGCTCGAGGATTTGGCGTTCGCGGAGCTCAATGCCGAGGGCCGCGACAGTATCAAGACGCGGCTCAATTTCCTGCGCGAAAAAGGCGGCGATCTGGTCAGCAGCATCATCGACGAGCTGCATCAGATATTGAAAGAGGGTGGCGTCGAGGCGCAGGTCTCTGGCCGTGAAAAGACGTCCTATTCGGTCTGGAAGAAGATGCAGAAGAAAAATGTCGGCTTCGAGCAGCTGTCCGACATCATGGCATTCCGGGTCGTCGTCGAAAACGTCGAGCAGTGCTATCACGCGCTCGGCGTTCTGCACAGCAAGTATCCGGTCGTGCCGGGGCGGTTCAAGGACTACATCTCGACGCCGAAGCCGAACAATTATCGTTCGCTGCACACCGGCGTGATCGGCCCGCATCGGCAGCGCATCGAAATTCAGATCCGCACGCCGGAAATGCACGAGGTCGCCGAGCTCGGCGTTGCCGCGCATTGGGTCTATAAGCAGGGCGCGCCGCGCACCGAAGGCCGCCAATATCGCTGGCTGCGCGAGCTGCTCGACATCATCGAACATGCACCCGATCCGCAGGAATTCCTCGAGCACACCAAGCTCGAGATGTTCCAGGATCAGGTGTTCTGCTTCACCCCGAAAGGCGACCTGATTGAGCTGCCGCGCGGCGCCACCGCGGTCGATTTCGCCTATGCGGTGCATTCCCAGATTGGCGATACTTGTGTCGGCGCCAAGATCAACGGACGCCTTGTGCCGCTACGGACCACGTTGGCGAACGGCGACCAAGTCGACATCGTCACGTCCAAAGCGCAAACACCGTCGCCGACCTGGGAACGGTTCGTCGTCACTGGCAAGGCTCGTGCGCGGATTCGGCGCTTCATCCGAACGCAGCAGCGCCAGCAGTACCTCGATCT
>JAGWIH010000223.1 GCA_028866355.1 Alphaproteobacteria bacterium | reverse complement strand
TTCGGCCTGCTGCTGATCTTCGACGAGGTGCAGACCGGCATGGGCCGCACCGGCAAGCTGTTCGCGCACGAATGGGCCGGCGTGAAGCCTGACATCATGGCGCTGGCCAAGGGACTGGCCGGCGGCTTTCCGGTCGGCGCGTTCCTCGCCACCGAAAAGGCGGCGAAGGGAATGACGGCCGGCACGCACGGCTCGACGTTTGGCGGCAATCCGCTTGCCATGGCGGTGGCGAACGAAGTGCTGACGGTAATGACCGAGCCCGGCTTCCTGCCGCAGGTCGAGCGCGTCGCCAAAGCCTTGCGCGGCAAGCTCGAAGCACTGGCGAAGGCCTATCCCAAGATCTTCGCCGAAGTGCGCGGCAAGGGTCTTCTCACCGGATTCAAATGCGTCGTGCCCAATCTGGAAATGGTCGAGAAGCTGCGCCGTGCCGGATTGCTCACCGTCGGCGCCGGCGAGAATGCGGTGCGGCTACTGCCGCCGCTGATCATCGACGAACGGCACGTCGACGAAGCCGCCGGCATCGTCGACGGCGTCGCGCGGGCTTGGTCATGAGCGCCCGGAACCGCGTCAACAAGGCGCCGCGCCACTTCCTCGATCTCGACCGGATCGACGCTGCCGAGCTGCGCAACATTCTGGGTCACGCCGTCGCCTTCAAATCGGGGCGGGACCGGACCAAGCCGCTCACCGACAAGATTTTGGCGATGGTCTTCGAGAAGCCGTCGACGCGGACGCGTCTCAGCTTCGAGGTGGCGATGAAGCAGCTCGGCGGCGATGTCGTCACACTGACGGCCGCCGACAGCCAGATTTCGCGGGGCGAAACTACCGCGGACACGGCGCGCGTGCTGTCGCGTTACGTCGACGGCATCATGATCCGCACGGATAGTCCGGCGAAGCTCGAAGAGCTGGCGCAAAACGCCACCGTGCCGGTGATCAACGGCCTGACCGATTCGAGTCATCCCTGCCAGGTGATGGCCGACGTCATGACGCTTGAGGAACGCAAAGGGCCGGCCAAGGG
Organism: Alphaproteobacteria bacterium; assembly: GCA_028866355.1. GTDB lineage: Bacteria > Pseudomonadota > Alphaproteobacteria > ATCC43930 > CGMCC-115725 > REEB95. The sequence goes on along the minus strand of JAGWIH010000223.1, from coordinate 3,031 downwards.
CAAGATCGTCGCTTGGAGCGGTGACGGCAACAACGTGCTGGTCAGCTGGATCCATGCCGCGGCGCGCTTCGGATTCGAACTGCGTGCTGCCTGCCCGGCCAAGCTGGCGCCGCCCGAGTCCGTGGTGAATTGGGCGCGCGCCGAAGGCGCCAAAATCACACTAACCACCGACCCGGCCGCTGCCGTGGCCGGCGCCGACTGCGTCGTGACCGATACATGGGTCTCGATGGGCGCCAAGGACCGCGAGGAGCGCCATGCCATGCTCCGTCCGTTCCGCGTCGACGAGGCGTTGATGGCGCATGCCAAGCGCGGTGCGATCTTCCTGCATTGCCTGCCGGCGAAACGCGGCGAGGAAGTATCGGCCGCGGTTATCGACGGGCCGCATTCGGCCGTATGGGACGAAGCCGAGAACCGCATGCACGTGCAAAAGGGCATCCTTGCCTGGTGCCTCGGCTAAGCCCATATCGAGACGATGCCCGACAGCCATACCGACGACATCGTTCAACCGTTCCAAGTCGATCCCTTCCGTTTGCGCGGCCGCCTCGTGCGCTTGGGCCCCGCGCTCGACCAGGTTCTGACGCGGCACGATTACCCGGTGCCGGTCGCAACGCTGCTCGGCGAAGCGATCGCGCTCGCCATCACGCTTTCCGGCGCGCTCAAATACGAGGGTGTTTTTACGTTGCAGACCAAAGGCGACGGGCCGATCCGCCTGTTGGTTGCCGACGTGACGACCGCGGGTGCGGTGCGCGGTTACGCGCAATTCGACGCTGCCAAGTTGGCGCAGCTCGGCCCCGACGTTGGATCGTCGTTGCCGCGATTGCTTGGCGCCGGCTATCTGGCGCTGACGGTAGACCAGGGCGAACACACCGAACGCTATCAAGGCATCGTCGCGCTCGAAGGCGCGACGCTGGCCGAGTGCGTGCATCATTATTTCCGCCAAAGCGAACAGGTCGAGGCCGGCATCAAGGTCGCAGTCGGACAACGCCGCGATCCGGACGGACAGCTGCGCTGGCGCGGCGGCACTCTGATGATCGAGCGTCTGCCGAAAGACGGCGGCGCCGATACGGCGCGCGAAGCCGAAGACGAAGGCTGGCGCCGCGCCATGGTCCTGATGGCGACCGGCACGTCGGAGGAACTGCTCGATCCCGATCTGAGGCCCGAGGCGCTGCTCTTCCGGCTCTTCCATGAAGACGGCGTGCGCGTCTATCGGCCGCATGCGTTGACGGCGCAATGCCGCTGTTCGCGCGAACGCGTCGAACGCATGCTGACAGCGTTACCGCCGCGCGATCTGGTCGATCTCGCGGTCGACGGCAAATTGGTCGTCACGTGCGAGTTCTGCAACGCCACCTACAGCTTCGACGAAGAGACGGTCGCCGCGATGGCGCCGCCTTGAATTGAATCGATTCCGGCTCCCGCCTTGAAAACGTCGTCTTCCGGTGTCAGTCTCGCGCCCATTCGAAGGGGGCGATCAGACGGGAGTATCCGGAGAAAGCTCATGAAAGCGTTTGATTTTTTGCGCGGCGGATGCATCGCCGTGATCGCCGCCGCGGCGCTTGCAGGATGCGGCACGCCGCCGCCGCATCCGCAATATCCCGATATCCATTTCACCAGCCAGCCGCCGATCGGGCTGGGGGTTAACACCATTAGTCTGCGCGAGGACTACACGCCGTCGTCGTCGACGCCGCACGTCGAGACGCAATTTCCGGTGACGCCGATGCATGCGCTGGAGAATTGGGCACACGACCGGCTTTCGGCAACTGGCGGCCCGGACCGCGCGGTGGTCGATATCACCGATGCGAGCGTCACCGAGACCAGCCTGCCGCGCACGCAGGGCGTGCAAGGCTGGTTCACCACCGATCAGTCGGAACGCTATGACATGAGCGTGCAGGCGACGATCAATATCATCGATTCGAGCGGGCTCGTCGTCCGCACCGCGACGGCGCACGCGTCACGGTCGCAAACTGTCGCCGAAAACGTTTCGCCGGATCAGCGCGAGCAGACTTGGTACGACATGACCAAGGACATCATGGCGCAGTTCGACCGCCAGATGGAAAGCGAAATTCGCACCCACTTCACCGGTTTCGTCACCAACTAACCGGCGCGAACCGGGCTCAAACGTTGGTCAAAGCGGTGCTCGCCGGCACGCCGACGATCGCCAACAGCTCGCGGCGCGTCATCGGATCGTCGCGGAACGCGCCCAGCATGTGCGATGTCACCATCGCGACGCCGGCTTTGTGGACGCCGCGCGTTGTCATGCATTGGTGCGCCGCTTCGACGATGACCGCCACACCCTTGGGCTTGAGGGCTTCGTTGAGCGCCGTGGCGATCTGCGCCGTCATCTTCTCCTGGATCTGGAGGCGCTTCGCGAACACTTCGACCAGCCGCGCCAGCTTGGAAATTCCGATCACGCGCTTGTCCGGCAGGTAAGCGACGTGGACCTTGCCGATGATTGGCGCGATGTGGTGTTCGCAATGGCTTTCGAACCGGATGTCCTTGAGCACGACGATTTCGTCGTAGCCGTTGGTTTCCTTGAACGTGCGGCCGAGCACGTCCGCCGGATCGGTGGCGTAACCGGCGAAATATTCCTCGTAGGCGCGCACGACGCGGCCCGGCGTGCTTTTGAGTCCCTCGCGTTCGGGGTCGTCGCCCGCCCAGCGGATCAACACGCGAACCGCGTCTTCGGCCTCTTCGCGCGACGGGCGGCCGCTCCTAGCATCGCGGCCCCGTTTTTCGGATTGGTCTTTGGGCATTGCGAAAAACCTCAGTTGAGCCGGACAGGTTGGTGCGGGCTGTCCAGCGAAAAGGCCGGTATATCGACATCGAAATGCTCGCCGCTGCCGGTTTCCATTTGATAGGTCCCGACCATGATTCCGGACGGCGTGCTGAGCGGCGTGCCGCTGGTGTATTCGAAGCTTTGCCCCGGCGCAAGCACCGGCTGCTCGCCGACAACGCCGGGGCCGCGCACCTCCTGGACCCGGCCCATCCCGTCGGTGATTCGCCAATGCCGCCGTCGCAGCTGCACGGTCTCGCC
>JAGWIH010000222.1 GCA_028866355.1 Alphaproteobacteria bacterium | reverse complement strand
TTCGAGGATCGCCAGCGACTGAAACAGTTTGTGATCGCCGTCGAATAGCGTGGGCACGACCGCCTGCGGATTGAGTTTCTTGTAGCCGGCCGCGTATTGATCGCCATGTTCGAGATGCAGGAATGTGTCTTCGCGCCTGAGCCCTTTGAGGTTGAGCGCGATGCGGACGCGAAAGCTTGCCTGCGAGCGAAAGTAGGTGAACAGCTTCATCGTCATGGCGGTTCCTCCCCGGCGGCGAGGCTCGCATGGCGCAGCCGTTTCCCGCAACCAGCGTGGTGTGTAACATCGCGTCATTGTGAACGGTGGAGGCGGCATGGGACTTTTCGACCTGACGGGCAAGGCCGCGATCGTGACCGGCAGCACGCGCGGCATCGGCCGCGCCATCGCCGAAGAAATGATACGTGCCGGCGCGCGTGTCGTCGTGTCCGGCCGCAAGCCTGATTTGTGCGACGCGGTCGCTGGCGAAATCCGCAAGGCGGGCGGCGATGCCGTCGGAATCGCCTGTCACATCGGCGACAAGGCGCAGGTCGAAGCGCTGGTGACAAAGGCGCGCGCGGCCTTCGGCCGGATCGACATCCTGGTGCTGAACGCCGCGACCAATCTGGCTTACGGGCCGTTGGCCGACGTCGGCGACGAGGCCTTCGACAAGACCATGGCGATCAACGTCCGCAGCCAGCTCTGGCTTTGCTCGCTCGTGCTGCCCGAAATGGCGGCGCGCAAGGACGGCGCCATCGTCTTCATCGCCAGCATCGGCGGCTTTCGCGGCTCGCGTAATCTTGGCGCTTACGCCATCTCGAAGGCGGCGATCATGCAGACGGCGCGCAGCCTGGCCGGCGAATGGGGTACGCACAATGTGCGCGTCAACTGTGTCGCACCCGGTTTGATCCGTACCGATTTTTCGCGCGCGTTGATCGAGAATAAAGAGGTGCTCGCGCGGCGGCTGGCGGCCACGCCGTTGGGCCGTGTCGGCGAGCCGATTGACGTGGCTGGCGCGGTGATTCTGCTGGCATCCGATGCCGGCCGCTTCATCACCGGGCAAAGCATCGTGGTCGATGGCGGTGCAACGATAGCTGGCTAACCCGCGAAACATCAGCGGTTTTGCTGCTTGCTTCGGATTCGAACTAACTCGATAATCGCGGGACGAACAAAAAAATATTGGGGAGGGGGCAGCGTGACGCGACAATCCGGCTTCCTTTTTGGCATCGGCGCTGTGGCGGTTGCGGCAGTCGCGATGTTGGCGCCGCCGTCGGCACGCGCCGCCGAGCCCTACGAAATCAATGTCATCCTGCCGCTGACGGGCCCGGCGGCGTTTCTCGGCAACGGCGAAAAGACGTCGCTCGAGCTCGCCGAGAAGGCGATGAATGCGAAGGGCGGCATCGACGGCCGGCCGGTCAAGTTCGTGATCCAGGACGACGGCACCAGCCCGCAGACCGGCGTGCAGCTTGCCAATCAGGCGATGGCGAAGAAGCCGGCGATCCTGCTCGGCTCGTCGCTGGTGGCGATTTGCCGGGCGATGGCGCCGCTGATGGAGAATGGACCGGTCAATTATTGCTTCTCGCCGGGCATCCATCCCGACGCGGGCAGCTACGTTTTTACCTCGAGCGTTTCGACGCTCGATCTGGCGCATTCGCTGCTGAACTATTACCGGCTCAAAGGCTGGCACAAGCTCGCTCTGATGTTCAGCTCCGACGCCACCGGCCAGGACGCCGAGAACGGCGTGAAATCGGTGCTGGCTAAACCTGAATTCAAGGACATGCAGGTCGTCGACACCGAGCACTTCAACACGACCGATTTGAGCGTGTCGGCGCAGATCGCCCACATCAAGGCTTCGGGCGCGCAGGCGATGGTCGCCTGGAGCACGGGCTCGCCGATCGCGACCATCTTCCGCGGCATCACGCAGGAAGGTCTCGACATTCCGGTCGCGACGACCGACGGCAACATGACCTACGCGCAGATGACGCAGTACAAGGACTTCCTGCCGAAGCAGCTTTACATCCCGGCGGCGCAATGGGTGGTGCGCGATCCGGCGTTGCTGGCGCCGGCGCTGCGCGAGCCGCACGAGGTCTTCTATAAATCGTTCGCGGCGGCCGGCGTGAAGCCCGACATCGCCTCTGAGCTTGCTTGGGACACGGCCTGGATCGTCGTTGATTCATTGCGACAGATCGGTCCCAACGCGACGGCGAAGCAATTGCGCGACTACATGACCAAGCTGCGCGGCTTCGCTGGCGTCAACGGCGTCTACGATTTTACCAAGACGCCGCAACGCGGGCTCGACGTCGCAGATTCGGTCGTGACGCGCTGGTCGCCGGACAAGGGGACCTGGGAAGTCGTCAGCAAGCCGACGGGCATTCCGCTGCCCTAGCGTGGTCGGGGCAGATATGCTGCCCGTAGCATGAACCTCGCCATTCAGATCGTCATTGGCGGGTTGCTCCAAGGCGCCGTTTTCGCCGTCATCGCCTTGGGCTTCTCGCTCGTGTTCCGGGTCACGGGCGTGCTCAACCTGTCGCAAGGCGCGTTTTGCGTCGTTGGCGCGCTGGTGATGTACACGATCGAAGTAAGCTGGGGCTGGCCGATGCCGGTCGCGGCGGTGGCGGCGTCGCTGGCGACGACGGCCTTTGGACTCGCGCTCGGCGTGTTGTGCTTCGTGCCCGCCGTGCCGCGGCTGCCGGTTAGCTCGATGCTGATCCTTACGGCCGGCTTGTTGACGCTGCTTCAGGGCGTCCTGCTCATCGGCTGGTCGAGTCAGCCCTATGCGTTGCCGCCCTTTTCGGGCGAGGCGCCGGTGGTGCTGTGGGGCATCCGCATTCCGACCCAGGGGTTCTGGATTGCCGGCATCACCATCGCCGTCGTCGTCGCGATGTGGTTTTTGGTCCAGCGCACCACGCTGGGTACGGCGTTGCGTGCCTGCGCCGAGAATCGCATCGCCGCCCGGCTGATGGGCATCGACGTCGCGCGGATGACCTTGCTGAGTTTCGGCCTGGCGGTGCTGATCGCCGCCATCAGCGGCATCGCCGTGGCGCCGATCACCTCGCTCGAGTTCGATACCGGCGGGTTCTTCACCAATTTTGGCTTCATTGCCGTGGCAATCGGCGGCCTTGGCTCGTTCCTCGGCTCGGTCGCCGGCGGCCTGTTCCTCGGCGTCGCGGAACAACTCGCGGCCGGTTATGTCTCGTCGCTCTTCGCCAACGCCTTGGCCCTGGCGCTCCTCTTGATGGTGCTGCTGTGGCGGCCGAACGGCCTGTTCGGTGGCGGCGCGGCGCGGCGCACGGATGTGCGCGACGAGCAGCGCATCTATCACGCGATCGTTCGCGTGCAGGGCAAGGGTGGCTTGGTTTTCGCCGTTACCGCCGTTGCGTTGGTCTTGGTGCTGCCGCTGGTGTTTTCGAGCGCCGGTATCCTCAGTTCGCTGGTGATCACCGGTATCCTCTACATCTCGGTGCTCGGCCTCGATGTCCTGATGGGCTATGCCGGCCAGGTCAGCCTCGGCCAAGCGGGTTTCATGGCGATCGGCGGCTACACCGCATCGATCCTGGCGGTCACCTATGGTGTGTCGCCGCTGTGGGGAACCTTGGCGGGAATGGTGTTGTCGGTGGCCGCGGCCTGGGTCCTGTCGTTCGTCACCTTGCGCCTGCGCGGCCATTACTTGGCGCTGGCGACTCTGGCCTTCGGGCTGCTGATCGATTCACTCACCGTCGGCATGGTCGACACGACCGGCGGCCCGTCCGGTCTCGCCGGCATTCCCGCTTTCCGCGTCGGCAGCATCGTCTTCGCCAGCCCGATCGAAATGTACTATCTGGTGGCGGCGATCATCATCGTCTTGGTGCTGGCGCTTTATGGCGCGATGCGGTCCGGGTTTGGCCGGGCGTTGATCGCGGTGCGCACCGATCAGACCGCGGCCGTGGCGCTCGGCGTCAACGTGGTGCGCTATAAGCTGGCCGCGTTCTTGATCAGTGCGGCGCTCGGCTCGCTGTCGGGCAGCCTCTACGCGTTCTATTTTCACTTCCTTGCGCCCGAGATGGTCGCGACGCCGCGCTCGTTCGAAATGATCGCCATGCTGGT
>JAGWIH010000221.1 GCA_028866355.1 Alphaproteobacteria bacterium | reverse complement strand
TTCGCGCACCTCGTCCTTGAACAGCTCGCGGAGCGGCTCGACGAGCTTCATCTTCATGCGCGCGGGCAGGCCGCCGACATTGTGGTGCGACTTGATGGTGACCGACGGTCCGCCGGAAAAGCTCACGGATTCGATCACGTCGGGATAGAGCGTGCCTTGCGCCAGGAAATCGGCGCCGCCGATCTTGTGCGCCTCCTCGTCGAACACGTCGATGAAGGTGGCGCCGATGATCTTGCGCTTCATTTCGGGGTCGGTGATGCCGGCAAGCTTTTGCAGGAACAGGGCGCTGGCGTCGCGATGCACCAGCGGAATGTTGTAGTGGTCGCGGAACAGGCGGACGACCTGCTCGGATTCGCCGGCGCGCATCAGGCCGGTGTCGACATAGATGCAGGTAAGTTTGTCGCCGATGGCTTCGTGCAATAGCACCGCGACCACCGATGAATCGACGCCGCCCGACAGGCCGCACACCACCTTGCCTTTGCCGACTTGTTGGCGGACGCGGGCGATCGCTTGCGCCTTGAACGCGGCCATCGACCAATCGCCGCGGCAGCCGGCCACGTGGTGCGTGAAGTTCTTGAGCAATTCCGCGCCGTGCGGCGTGTGCACGACTTCGGGATGGAACTGCACGCCATAGAAGCGACGCGCGTCGTCGGCGATGGCGGCAAACGGCGCGCCGTCGCTGATGCCGACGGCTTTGAATCCGGGCGGCAGCACGTCGACGCGGTCGCCGTGGCTCATCCAAACCTGCTCGCGCTGGCCCTTCTTCCACAGGCCTTCGAACAGCTTGCAACTAGCGACGATCTCGAGGAAGGCGCGGCCGAATTCGCGGTGATCCGACGGCGAGACGCGGCCGCCGAGCTGGGCGCACATCGTCTGTTCGCCATAGCAGATGCCGAGCACTGGCACGCCGAGCTCGAACACCCGTTGCGGGGCGCGCGGCGAGGCGTGTTCATGCACCGACGCCGGTCCGCCCGACAGGATCACCGCCTTGGGCGCGAAGGCGGCGAGGCTGTCGGCCGTCATATTGAACGGATGAATCTCACAATAGACGCCGCTTTCGCGCAGCCGCCGGGCGATCAACTGGGTCACCTGGCTGCCGAAATCCAGGATCAGGACTTTCTCGGCGTTGGGCGCGGTCATGGCGCGGGCATCATCCTTGAGGCTGCGCGTCGGGTGCAACCGCCTTGCGTTCGAGAATGGCGACGAAGAACCCGTCGGTGCCGTGGCGCGCCGGCGTCAGGCGCAGCATCGCGCCTTTGTCGGGCGGCTTGCCGCCGATGGTATCGCGCCACACGCGCCATGCCGGCAGCAAGGTGAAATCGGCATGTGCCGCGAGGAATTTTTCGACCTGCTCTTCGTCTTCTTCGCGCAGCAGCGAACAGGTGGCGTAGACGAGGCGCCCGCCTGGCTTCACCAGCCGCGCCGCCGAATCGAGAATCTCGGCCTGGAGCGCGGTTAGCTCGGCCAGATCTTCGGGCGTGAGCCGCCATTTGGCGTCGGGATTGCGCCGCCAGGTGCCGGTGCCGGTGCACGGCGCATCCACGAAGACGCGATCGAACGAGGCCTTATGCTTCTTCACCCACGGGTCGCGCGCATTTTTCAGCGGCACGCGCTGCACGATACTGGCGCCGGCCCGACGCAGGCGTTCTGTAGCGCGTTCCAGCCGCCGGCTCGAAATATCGCTGGCGATCAAGTGGCCCTTGTTCCGCATTGAAGCGGCGAGCGCCAGCGTCTTGCCGCCGGCGCCGGCGCAGAAATCGACGACGCGCATGCCTGGTTTGGCGTCGGCCATCTGTGCCGCGATTTGCGAGCCTTCGTCCTGCACTTCCAGGAGGCCGCTCTTGAAGGCGGGAATGGAACCGAGCGGCACGCGCTCGCTCAAGCGAAGGCCGAGCGGTGACAGCGCGGTGATCTCGGCTTCGACGCCGTCACGTTTTAGCGCGATGCGCGCTTCGCCGCGATCCTTCACCTTCAGAAGATTGGCGCGCAAATCGAGCGAGGCTTCGCCGTTGAGCGCGGCGGTTTCGCGCGCGACATCCTTGCCGAGCGACGCCGCCAGATGCGGATCCAGCCATTCGGGATAGTTGCCGCGCACATGAGAGGGCATGTCGGGATGCAGCGCCTCGCGCCCGGCGAGCGACGAGATCAGGGCATTTTCGCGCTCGTTCAGCGCCGCCGGGCGGAAGCGGTCGCCGTCGCACGCCTCGCGCACCTGGCTGGCGCGCCAGCCTTCGAACAGCACCAAAACCGCCAGCATCCGGTTGCGCGCGTCCGCCGGCAGGCCGCCGCCGGTGCGCCCGATCCACCAATCGAGTTCGGCGCGGTGCCGCAGCACGGCATAGATGTGTCCCGAGATCGCGGCGCGGTCGGACGAGCCGGCGAAGCGGTGGCGGCGGAACCACTCCGCCACCAAATCGTCGGCGGGCGCCGTTCCCTTGTCGATGTCCGCGAGTAGTCCGATCGCCGCCTCGACTTGCGCGCCGGGCGTCACAGGTCCTGCCGATAGTTCGGCGACTCGCGGGTGATGGCGATGTCGTGCACGTGGCTTTCGCGCAGCCCGGCGCCGGTGATGCGCACGAATTTGCAGTTGCGCTGCATGTCGGCGACGGTCTTGTTGCCGGTATAGCCCATCGCCGCCTTGAGGCCGCCGACCAGTTGGTGGACGACGTTGGCGACCGGGCCTTTGTGCGGCACCCGGCCTTCGACGCCTTCGGGCACCAGCTTGAGCTCGTTCTGGACTTCCTGCTGGAAATAGCGGTCGGCCGAGCCGCGCGCCATCGCGCCGACCGAGCCCATGCCGCGATAGCTTTTGTACGAGCGGCCTTGATAGAGGAACACTTCGCCGGGGCTTTCGTCGGTGCCGGCGAACAGCGAGCCGAGCATGACGCAATCGGCGCCGGCGGCGATCGCCTTGGCCAAATCGCCCGAGAATTTGACACCGCCGTCGGCGACCACCGGCACGTTCTTCTTGCGGCAGGCTTCGACCACGTCGACGATCGCGGTCAATTGCGGCACGCCGACCCCGGCGACGATGCGGGTCGTGCAGATCGAGCCCGGTCCGATGCCGACCTTCACCGCGTCGGCGCCGGCATCGATCAGCGCCTCGGCGCCGTCGGCCGTCGCGATATTACCGGCGACGATCTGGGTGTAGTTGCTGAGCTTGCGGATGCGGTTGACGGTGTCGAGCACGCGCGACGAATGGCCGTGCGCGGTGTCGACCACCAGAACGTCCACTCCTGCATCAAAGAGCGCCTCGGCGCGTTTGACACCGTCCGGACCGGTGCCGGTGGCGGCGCCGGCGCGCAGGCGGCCGGCTTCATCCTTGGTCGCGTTGGGATAGCGCTGCGATTTCTCGATGTCCTTCACGGTGATCAGTCCGACGCAGCGGAAATCCTTGTCGACCACCAGCACTTTCTCGATCCGATGCTGGTGCAGCAGCTTCTTGGCTTCGTCGCGCGTCACGTTCTCGCGCACGGTCACCAGCTGGTCCTTGGTCATCAGCTCGGCAACCGGCTGATGCGGATTGGAAGCGAAACGGACGTCGCGGTTGGTGAGGATGCCGACCAGCTTCTGGGTCTTGCGCTCGACCACCGGGATGCCGGAAATCTTGTTGTCGGCCATCAGCTTGAGCGCGTCGGCGAGCGTCGCGTCGGGATGGATGGTGAGCGGGTTCACCACCATGCCGGCCTCGAACTTCTTCACCTTGCGGACCTCGTCCGCCTGTTCGGCGATGCCGAGATTGCGATGGATGATGCCGAGGCCGCCAACCTGCGCCATGGCGATGGCAAGCGCGCTTTCGGTCACCGTGTCCATCGCCGCCGAAATCAGCGGAATGCCAAGCGCGATCTGACGCGTCAGGCGCGTGCGGGTGTCGGTGTCATTGGGCAGGACCGTGGAGGCCGCAGGCACAAGCAGGACGTCGTCGAACGTTAGCGCCTGCCGGATATCCATTACTGCCTCCCGTTCGCCCGAGGGTCGGGCGAGGTTGGCGCCGCATAATACACGGAAGCGTCTGCAAGGGAAGCGCGCCAAACGCCGCGCGGCGCATGCCTCGGATGCCGGAAAGCCTAGGCG
>JAGWIH010000220.1 GCA_028866355.1 Alphaproteobacteria bacterium | reverse complement strand
TTCACCGAGAAGGACCGCATCGCGGCGTCGGGGCAGGGACGCGTGCCGGTGCTGGTCGACGGCGACAAATGGATCGCCGATTCCTGGGCTATCGCCAACTATCTCGAGGACACCTATCCCGATCATCCGTCGCTGTTCGGCGGCGGCGCCGGCCGCGCGCTGTCGCACTTCTATGTCGGTTGGGCGGACACCGTCCTGCAGCCGGCGATGGCACGACTGATCTTGCGCGACGTCTTCGACCGCCTCCATGCGAAAGACCGAAGCTATTTCCGGCAATCGCGCGAAGAGCGCTACGGCCAGACTCTGGAGCAGGTGGTGGCCGACCGCGATAAGAACCTGCCGGCGTTCCGCGCCAGGCTATCGCCGTTGCGCGTCGCCTTGCAGGGCCAGCCGTTTCTGGCCGGCGCATCGCCGCTGCAGGCCGACTATATCGTCTTCGGCAGCTTTCAATGGGCGCGCGCCACCAGCGCGTTCGAATTGCTCGCCGGCGACGATGTCGTGCACGCCTGGCGCGAGCGCATGCTCGACCTTTACGACGGCATGGCCCGTAAGGCGCCGGCGGAAGCCGCCTGAGTTCTACGATTCGCGAGGTATCCCACCGCTCGAAGGTGGGCGCCGTTGAGGGGCTTGAGAATCACGCAGCCCGTTGCCAATAATGTGAGTGCGGGCGACAGGCGGCGGCCCAATCCGCCGCAGAAGGGGGGGGTGTCGTGGCAAATCATCCGGCGAAACAGAGCGGTTGGAGCTGGTGGTACCTGATCTTCATCGGCTTGTTTCTGGTCGCGCTTTGGGTACCGCTCTATAACCGCGTCGACCCGACCTTCATCGGGCTGCCGTTCTTCTACTGGTTCCAGCTGCTGCTGATTCTCATCGGCGCAGTGCTGACCGCGATCGTCTATTTCGCCACCGAGGCCTAGCGCCCGGCGCGTCGACGCCGTTCGGATTTAGAACAGTTCTGGGGGGAGAACGCCGTGAAAGACGTCAATTGGGTGGCACTCGTCGTCTTCGTTCTGCTGTTCGGCTTCATCACCTGGCTCGGCTTCGTGGCCGCGCGCTGGCGCAAGGGCGATCTCGATCTGCTGAGCGAATGGGGTCTCGGCGGCCGCCGCTTCGGCACGGTCGTCAGTTGGTTCCTGATCGGCGGCGACCTCTACACGGCGTACACCTTCGTCGCGGTGCCGGCGTTGGCCTTTGGCGCGGGCGCCATCGCGTTCTTCGCGGTGCCCTACACCATCATCATCTATCCGCTGATGTTTCTCGCGTTTCCGCGCTTGTGGCGCGTCGCGCATAAGCATCAATACATCACGGCCGGCGATTTCGTGAAAGGCCGCTATGGCAACCGCTGGCTGGCGCTGGCCATTACGGTCACCGGTATTGTCGCCACCATGCCCTATATCGCGCTGCAGCTCGTCGGTTTGCAGGTCGTGATCGGCGGCCTCGGTATCTCGGGGGCCGGCTTGGTCGCCGACTTGCCGCTGATCATCGCGTTCGTGATTCTGGCTGCCTTTACTTACACCAGCGGCCTCCGCGCGCCGGCGGCGATCGCCATTGTCAAAGACACGCTGATCTACCTGACGGCGTTCGTCGCTGTCATCGTCATTCCGATCCAGCTCGGCGGCTTCGGCCACATCTTCGCCGCCGTGCCGCCGGCGAAGGTTCTGTTGGCGGCGCCGACCGGCAATTCGACCGGCGTCTACGGCGTCTACATCACCCTCGCCGTCGGGTCGGCGATGGCGCTGTTTCTCTATCCGCATTCGATGACCGGCATGATGAGCGCCTCGAGCGCGCACGCTGTCCGGCGCAACGCGGCGTTGCTGCCGGCCTACTCGCTGATGCTCGGATTGTTGGCGCTGTTAGGGTTCTTCGCAATCGCCATCGGCGTCGGCGATGCCAAAAAATTTCCGGAATTCGCCGCCGGCTTCACGCAATACAAAGCGAACTTCGCGGTACCGGCGCTGTTCATCCACAGCTTCCCGTCCTGGTTCGTCGGCATCGCGTTCGCCGCGATCGGCATCGGCGCGCTGGTGCCCGCGGCGATCATGTCGATCGCATCGGCCAATCTCTATACGCGCAACATCCATCGCGAATTCTTCAACCCCAATCCGACCGATAAAGAAGAAGCGCAGATCGCCAAGTGGGTGTCGCTGATCGTGAAGTTCGGCGCGCTGGTTTTCGTGCTGTTCGTGCCGACGCCTTACGCGATCAATTTCCAGCTGCTCGGCGGCGTCTGGATCATCCAGACCTTCCCGACCGTGATCATGGGTCTCTACACGCGCTGGTTCAACGACTGGGCGTTGCTGATCGGCTGGGCGACCGGCACGGTCGTCGGCACGGCGATGTCGGCGGCGGTTCAGTTCAAGCCGACCTGGCCGTTGATGCTCGGCGGCTGGACGCTGCCGGGCTACACGGCGTTCTACACGGTGATCCTGAACTTCGCCATCGCGATCGTGCTGACCCTGGTGTTCAACGCCGTGGGCGCGGCGCGGCGCGATCAGACCGCCGCGGCCGATTACCGGGCGTAACGTCAGATCACCGAATTGTCACAGAGGGTTTCGAGGTAAGGCCCGGCGCGGGCGCGTGCCCGCTCGGGTCGTAACGCGCCGGCGAACTGCCTAGGCGCGCAGGGTCATCACGACCAAGGAGGCGAGGACAACGCCGGCGAATTCCGCGCCGGCCGCAATTTGTCCGACCAGAACGCCGAACAGCGTGCTGGCCAGGGTGACGCCTCCGATCAGGGTGCTCATGGGCTTCGCCGCTCCCGTTTGTTGGCAGGATAACGGGGCGTCGGGACGCTTTATTCCGGCGGACAATGACTGCGGCATTTTGCCTGCCGAAAATCGGTCGTGCCGCAAAAAAGCCTTATTTAGGCGTCGATTTTCGCGGTGGTCGCCAGCTTGGCAAGGGCCTGGGGTGTATCGATATCGGTCAGCACGCCGTCGCCCTCCATCTCGATCTCGGCCACCAGCTCCGGATTGGCGCCGATCAGGTGCCGGGCGCCGACGTCGCCGGCGACCGCCCGCATTTCGGCAAAGAACTGCCGCGCCCAAAGCACCGGATTGCCGCGCTTGCCGTGGCGGGTCGGAACGACGATGGCGCGGCCTTCGCGCGGATCGAAAGCGCCGGCCAGGCGCCTGAGCTCGGCGGTGCTGACCCGGGGCATGTCGGCGAGGCAGATCAAGGCGCCTTCGGCTTCGGACGGCAGGGCGTCGAGGCCGGCACGGAGCGAAGTCGACAAGCCCGCGGCATAGTCCGGATTGTGCACCAGCGTCACCGGCAGGCCGGACAGCGCTGCGGCCACCTTGTCGCGCTCATGTCCGGTGACGACGACGACCGGCGTGAGGCCGGCGCCAAGCGCGGCGTCCACCGCGTGCCGCACCATCGGCTTGCCGTCGACGCCGATCAGCAGCTTGTTGACCGTGCCCATCCGGCGTGAACGACCCGCCGCCAGCACGACAGCGGCGACGCGGCGCACCGGCGGCGCGCAGGCCTGAGCGGTGGCGCGCCCGACGTCGGCGCGCGGCAGCGGCCGCGACGGAATCTCGCCGAGAAGTCCGCCGACGCCCATGCCACGCACGGCCGCGGCATTGATTGGCAAGCCGGCCATCAATCGCCGCAGGACCCAATCGAACCCGTTGACCTGAGGCGAGCGCGCGCAGCCGGGCAGGCCGAGCACGTCGACCATGCCGATCCGGCCGACGAGCAGCAAATTGCCCGGATCGACGGGCATGCCGAATTGCAGGATCGTGCCGCCAGCCGCTTCGACCGCGGCCGGAATGACGTCGCGGCGATCGAGAATGGCGGAAGCGCCGGCGATCAGCACAAGATCGGCGCCATCCGCGAGCGCGGCCTTGATCGTCGGTGTCAGCGCCGCCGCGTCATGGGCGACGCGCCGCTCGTCGATCAAGCTGCCGCCAAGGGCCGTCAGTCGCGCGCGCGTGATCTCGACCGTCTTGTCGAGAACGTTGGGTTTGACGCCGGGCAGCTCGGTTTGGATCAAAATCGCGCGCTTGGTGGAAAAGGGCGCAACCGCGATCATCTGCGCCGCGTCGGCAACCGCCTTTTCGCAGGCAGCGAGGCGCTCGCCGGCAACCGCAAACGGA
>JAGWIH010000219.1 GCA_028866355.1 Alphaproteobacteria bacterium | reverse complement strand
GAAACCCTCGGGCGAAGGCTTGGCCCGCGGCTTTGCTACGCGGCGGAGACACAGAGGACACGGAGGATTTGGTTTTTCTCCGTGTTCTTTGCGCCTCCGTGGTGGAAAATTACCCCCTCACCCTGCCCTCTCCCCCAAGGGGGAGAGGGAGAAAAAAAGAAGGACCCTCACCTGCCGTCTCCTCGAAGGGGGAGTAGGAAGAAAAAAAGAAAGCCCCTCGCCCGCGAAGCGGGAGAGGGAGGGACCCATCGCAAAGCGATGGGAGGGTGAGGGTGTGGCGGGTCATGCTACTTTGCCGCCGATGGCCGATCCGCATGCGCGCCAACTTCGCCGTTCGATGACCGACGCCGAGCGGCGGCTATGGTCGATCCTGCGCAGCCGACGGCTCAGTGGATATAAGTTCCGCCGGCAGCATCCGATCGGCCGGTTCGTCGCCGACTTCGCCTGTATTCGGCACCGGCTCGTCATCGAAGCCGATGGCGGCCAGCACGACGCGAACGTCGCGGATGAACGGCGGACCGCGCAGCTCGGCCGCAAAGGCTGGCGCGTCGTGCGCTTCTGGAACAACGAAATTCTCGCCAATCCGGCCGGCGTCGCGCAGGCGATCGTCGCGGCGCTGGATGAAGTCCCTCACCCTCCCGGCCCTATGGGCCGGGCCCCTCCCTCTCCCGCTGCGCGGGCGAGGGGCTAATACGCGTGGCGAGTTACGCGGCGGGCCGGTAAGCTGAACGTCTTCGCGCGCATCACCGGAGCCGGCATGCCGAACAAGGTCCTTCTTCAAGCCGTGAGCATCGTCCCGTGGGTCTATGCGGTGTTCTGGTATGCGGCGACCAGCGCGGGCAATCCGACTCTCGCCTGGTGGGCGAACTGGGGCTGGATCGCGGTCATCGTCTTCATGGTCGGCGGCTTCCTTGCCATCCGGGCGCAGGAGCGCCGCAAGCGGCCGCCGGAGGCGTAATCAAGTTCCACCACGGAGACACGGAGGACACGAAGAAAAAGGGTTCTCCGTGCACTTCGTGCCTCCGTGGTGAAATTAACAAACACACCAATTTATTAGGGGCGACTCGGGGGTTTGTTGCAGCGCGGCATAAGCGCCTGTACACTCCGCGCCATGGCAGCAGACAGCGCCCACGCGGCAGCTTCAGGCCCTTCCGGCGCGCAGGGCGGCGGCGCCGAGGCGCCGACCGTCATCAAGAAATACGCCAACCGGCGGCTCTACAACACGGCGACCAGCAGCTACGTCACGCTCGACGATTTGTCCAAAATGGTGAAGGACGGCGGCGAGTTCGTCGTTTACGACGCCAAGACCGGCGAGGACATCACGCGCTCGGTCCTGACGCAGATCATCGTCGAGGAAGAGCAGAAGAGCGGGCAGAATCTTCTGCCGACGAGCTTTCTGCGCCAGCTCATCGGGCTTTACGGCGACAGCATGCAGTGGCTGGTGCCGAAATATCTGGAGCACGTGATGGCGGCGTTCGGCCGCAACCAGGAGCAGATGCGCAAATCGCTCCAGGACGCGTTCGGCGGCATGTTCCCATTTGGTCCGTTCGAGGAGATGGGCAAGCAGAACCTGGCGCTGTTCGAGCAGACGATGAAGATGTTCACGCCGCCCTTCGCCGCGGGCGACAAGCCGGCCGAGAAGGACAAGGACGCGGCGATGGCCGAGCTCAAGGAGCGCATCAACGCGCTCCAGCAGCAGATCGAAAAAATCAGCAAGCCGAAGCCGTAAGCCGAAAACACTTTCACCACCAAGACACGGAGAGCACGGAGGAATTGATTTTTCTCCGTGCTCTTTGCGTCTCCGTGGTGAAGCGATCGATGCGAGGGGCGCGCGTCAGGCCGCCGCGAAAATCGTCGCGCGGGATTCGATCACTTCATCGGCGACGCCGTTGGGGAAAAACGGCGTCAGCGCCGCCAGCATGTCGGCGCGAAAATCCGGCAGGCGCGCGCCGAGGACGGCCGGCGAGCTGGTGGACCGCGTCAAGGCGCGCTCGATCAAATCCTGCGGGCCAATTTCGTGCCGGTGCATCGCCGTCACCGTGGCGATTTCGGCAAAGCGGCTGCCTTCGAACCAGTTTTCGTGCAGCCGATGGTGCCGCCCCTCGCGCGCATCGCCCCAGGCGACCAGCACGGATTCATAGGCCGGACGCCAGGGATTTTTCTCGTCGGCAAACGGGCTCGACCCGCAAATCAGGATGCGGCCGCCCGGCGCCAGAATCCGATCGAAGGCCGCCAGCGTCGCGCCGCGATCCAGCCAATGCAGCGCGCGGCCGATGGCGACGAGATCGAACGGACCGAGAGCGGCCGGCACGTCTTCGGCGCGGCCTTCGATCAGCGGAAATTCGACCTTTGCCGCGGCCGCCGCGCGGCGCGCTTCGGCGATCATCGCCGGCTCGGGATCGACGCCGAGGATGCGGCCGACATAAGGCGCGAAACCGAGCGCCAGCAGCCCCGGCCCGGTGCCGAGATCGATCAAGGCCTCGCGACCGGCGAGATGCAGCGCATCGGCCACCGCAGCGAAAAATCGCGGCGGATAGGGTTCGCGGTGCGCCGCGTAGGTTCGTGCGGTGGTTTCGAAGCGGCCCATTCCCCGTCACACCGTTTTCACAGCGAGCGCGCGTTCGGCGGTTGATCGCGCGAACACGCTGACTATGTCACGGGTTCGGCCAATCACAGCAAAGAAGGAGATGCCGATGACCCGCATGCTAATCGCGGCCGTGACCCTCATCGGGCTGACAACGACCGCCATGGCGCAGGGCTACGAATACAACGAGCCCTCGCCCTACGCGACGTACACCCGGCAACAACGGCCGATGAGCTATGGCAGCCCCTACGACCGGCCGGCGCCGGCGGTGGGTAACTAAAAAAACGCGGCCGCGGCCAAGCGGCCCCGACTTTCGGCAGACAAACGGCCGGACCCGGGCGAACCCCTCGCCCGGGTTTTGCCGCGATTCAGAACGTTAGAATTTAAGACGCCAGGCCGGCGTGCGCGTGGCTGTTGCGCAGCCAGGGCTTTTCGAGCGTCGGCGCGCCGAAGAAATAGCCCTGGAGGAACTCGACGCCTTCGCTGCGCAGGATTTCGGCCTCGGCGGCGTTCTCGACCCATTCGGCGACGATCGTCAGGTTGAGGCCCTTGGCCAAGCCGACGAGGTGGCGCAGGAAGACCTGGTTCTCGGCGTTGGTCGCGAGATTGCGGACGAACGAGCCGTCGATCTTGACGGTGTCGACCGCGAGCTGCTGAAGGTGGCGCAGCGACGTGAACCCGGCGCCGAAATCGTCGAGTGCCACGCGGCAGCCGAGATCGCGCAGCGTGCGCACGAAGCGCGCGCTTTCGGCGATGTCGTGCAGCGCGGCGGTTTCGGTGATCTCGACCACCAGGCGGCTGGCGACGGAAGGCCGGTTCTTCAGGATCGCGGTGATGGCGCGCAGCCACGAGCGGTCGGTCGCGGTCAGGCCCGAGATGTTGAAGCCCAGCGTGACGCCGGGATGCTCGGCGACTTCCTGCACCGCCTTGTCGAGCACGTGGCGGTCGATCAGGCGGATGAAGCCCAGCTGCTCGATCGCGGCGACGAAATCGCCGGCCGGCACGATCTTGCCGTCCTCGGCGATCATGCGCAGCAGGCACTCGCTGAAATCGACCGCGCCGGTCTCGGCCGAAACCACCGGCTGATAGGCGAAGACCAGGCGATTTTCCTTGAGCGCGCGCTGCACGCGCTCGCCCAGCGCCAGGCCGTGACGATGGCGGCGGCGCTGCTCCTCGGACAGGCGATAGGGCACGAAGCAATCGCGGCCGGCGCGCTTGGCCTCGGCGAGCGCGGTCTCGGCGTTGGTCATGACGTCGTGCGAGGTCTTGGCCTGCTCGGGAAACGCGGCCGAGCCGATTGATACCGTGGCATAGACGGGCCCGGCGGCGGTGTCGATCGGCACCTGGCTGACGGCGGAAAGAATTTTCTCGGCGGCGACGGCGACGTTTTGCTCCGCACAGTCGCCCAAAACGATGCCGAAGCGGTCGCCGCCGACGCGGCCGACGACGTCGCTGACGCGCAGGCAATGATCGAGCCGCTGGCCGACCTCGATGATGACGCTGTCGGCGGCCTTGTAGCCGTAGGCGTCGTTGATGGTGC
>JAGWIH010000218.1 GCA_028866355.1 Alphaproteobacteria bacterium | reverse complement strand
GCGCACAACATTGCGCCGGCGACATTGATCGCAAAGAGTTCGGCAAGCGCGGGACCGGGAACCGTTTCGATCCGACCGAGCGGACCCAGGATTCCGGCATTGTTGACCAACGCTGTGACACGACCGAGCGCTTTGTCGGTCTCCGAAAAAAGCCGCTCAACATCAGGTTCGCGCCCGACGTCGCCCTGGATGGCGACGGCCTTACCACCGGCCTCGACGATTTCCGACACAATCGCATCGGCCTGCTTTCGATTGCCCTTGTAGTTGATGGCAACGCCGTAGCCACGCCGCGCGGCGCCGATGGCGACGGAAGCGCCGATACCGCGGCTTCCGCCGGTAACGATCAGAATCGGCTGTGACGCATTCATGGTCTTCCCTTTGCACGATGGCGTTCCGCGCGCCAGACTAGGCTCGAACCGAGGCCATCATGCGCGCCGTCGCGGCGATTGCGACCGTCACAATCGGGACACTGCTGAGCGTTCCGGTCAACGCCGCGTCGTGGAGCGACTCGACTCTAGCGCCAGCGTCGGGTCCGGCGCAGGTGATCGGTGCACCCTGGAATGGGTGCCTCGCCGGCGCCGCGACGCTGCCCTGGGACGGACCGGGGTTCGAAGTGCTGCGGCCGGGAGAGCACCGCTATTTCGGCCATCCGGAGACCATTGGATTCGTCAAACGACTCGGGCGCGAAGCGCATGCTGCCGGCTTGCCGGTCTTTTACGTCGGTGACGTGGCGCAACCGCGCGGCGGACCGATGCCGTCCAATCACGTGTCGCACGAGACCGGCGTCGACGTCGATATTTGGTTCACGCTCGACACGGTGCCGGGGTTGCCAATCGCGGCGCGCAGGACGCTCGAGCCGCCATCCATGGTGCTGGCCGACCAGAGCGCGATCGATCCGGCGCGGTTCGGCCCGCGCCAAGTGACGCTGTTGCGCCTGGCGGCAAGCGATCCGACCGTCGATCGCATCTTCGTCAATCCCGCTATCAAGCAGGCGCTGTGCCACGGTTATGGTGGCGCGGGTGAGGGCGATCGCCGTTGGCTTGCCCGCGTCCACCCGTGGTACGGCCACACGGCGCACTTCCATGTGCGCCTGAAATGCCCCGCCGGCTCGCCGTTGTGCCTCCGGCAGCCGCCCGTGGCCGCGGGTGACGGCTGCGATCCGGCGATCTTCGCCTGGTGGGCGTTGGAGCTGACCAAGGTCAAGCCGCCGGCACCGACAGTGCCGCCGCCGCGGCCCCCGTTGCCTGCGGCATGCGCGGCGCTAGCACAATAAACCGACACCTGCGTTGGTGTGTCGGCGGATTTGACGCGCTGTCGGATATCGGGCGCAGCTTGGGTAGTATCTGTAAAGTAATTGTTCCGATAATTAATAATAGAAGCGCATTTTTACAGTCTAAATGCAAGTAAATACTTGCCGTTTTCAGGATTAACCATAATAATCCCGCCACTCGCAATCCCGAATTGCGTCGGTGAGGAGATCGCGATGAATTTCGTGCGTGCTTCGGCTTTGAGCTTGGCGCTGTGTGCGCTGGCCGCGCCGGCTTTCGCCCAAACCTTCGGCTCGCCGGGGACCGGACCGGATGGTCCTTACGTCCGCGGCGAAGGCGGCTGGTCGCACATGAACGACATGACCGGCAATAGCACCACCGGCAGTACGGTCACCACCGAACAAAAAGAAGGCTATGTCGTCGGCGGCGCGGTCGGCTGGAAGCTCGATCAGCTCCGCCTCGAACTCGGCCTCGATTTCAGTCATTCCGGCATCAAAAGCGTCGACGTGAACAACGTCGCGGCGACCACTGCAAGCGGCGCGGTCAAGAACACGTCGGGCATGGTCCGGGCGCTGTGGGATTTGCGCACCGGCACGCCTTTTGTTCCTTATATCGGCATCGGCGTCGGCATGTCGCATGTCTCACTCGATAATGTGCGCGCCAACGGCTCGACCTTGGTCAACTCATCCGACAATGTTTTCGCGTATGAGCCGATCCTCGGCGTCAACTACATGGTGCTGCCCAATCTGGCGCTCGGTCTCGAGTACCGCTATTTCGCCACCGTCGATCCGTCGTTCACGTATGCATCCGGCGGCCGTCTCGGTCTCAAGAACGAAAGCCACAACGTACTCGCCAGCTTGACTTGGTACTTCGGCGTGCCCGAGCCGACACCCGAAGTGCAGCCGGGGCCGCCGGCCTATCAGCCGAACCCGCAAGCCGGCCCGCCCGTGATACAACCCGTTCCGGCGGCACCGCCGCCGGCGCCGCTGTCCTATGTCGTTTACTTCAATCTCAACAGCGCCGCGCTGACGCCGCAGGGGCATGACGTGGTCGCGGCCGCGGCCGCTGCGTTCCAGCAGAACGGCAGGACGCAGCTCAAGCTGACCGGGTACACCGATACATCGGGCTCGGCGCGTTACAACCTCGCCTTGTCGCAAGCGCGTGCCGAAACCGTGCGCCGCGCGTTGATCGCGCTCGGCGTGCCGGATACCGACATTGGCGTGGCCTGGGAAGGCGAGGCCGATCCGCGCGTGCCGACGCCCAATGGCGTACGCGAGCCGCAAAACCGGCGCGTCGAGATCGTCATCCCTTAAGCACCACACGGGGGAGCGCGAAGGAAGGCCCGGACCCCACGCCGGGCCTTTCTTTTTTGTGCGCAGGGTGGAAAAGCCTGGGTCGGCGGCTCTATGGTGTCGGCCGCGAGGCAGCTGTGACCATCCCGTTTCCCCAGCCGTTCCAGGAATTCGCGCGACTCTTCGCCGACGCCAAGGCGAAGGAGCCGTCCGAGCCTGAAGCAGCGACGCTCGCCACCGCGACGCGCGATGGCAGGCCATCGGCACGCATGATACTTGTCAAGACGGCGGACGAGCGGGGCTTCGTCTTCTACACCAATTTCGGCAGCCGCAAGGCGAATGAGCTCACGGAAAATCCGCGTGCCGCGCTTCTCTTCCATTGGAAATCGCTGGCGCGCCAAGTGCGCGTCGAAGGTGTGATCGTAACCGTGTCGCCGGCCGAGGCCGACGCCTATTTCGCATCCCGGCCGCGCGAAAGCCAGCTCGCCGCCTGGGCCTCACGCCAGTCGCAGGCGGTCGACAGCCGCGCCGCGCTCGACGCGGGGTTCCGTGAGGCCGAAACGCGTTTCGCCGGCAAGACCGTGCCGCGGCCGGAGTTCTGGTCAGGCTATTGTCTGATGCCGGATTATTTCGAGTTCTGGACCTTTGGCTCGCACCGGCTGCATGATCGCGAGGCCTATATTCGCGACGGCAAAGGCTGGCGGAGCGAGAGGCTGTTTCCATGAGCGCGGCGATTCCAAACCAGGAATCGATGGAGCGCGTCGGCACGTTGATGCGCCGCGCGACTTACGCTTCGATCTCGGTCGCGGGGGTGCTGGTCGCGGTCAAGCTCGGCGCTTGGGTCGAGACCAATTCGGTCAGTCTGCTATCGAGCCTCATTGACTCGCTGCTTGACGGCGCCGCGTCGCTCGCAAACCTGATTGCCGTGCGCCAGGCGCTGGTGCCCCCCGACCGCGAGCACCGCTTCGGCCACGGCAAGGCCGAACCGCTGGCGAGCCTCGGACAGGCGGCGTTCATCGCCGGCTCCGCCTTGCTGCTGCTGATCGAGGCGATCCAGCATCTGATCCATCCACAGCCGATCACCAATACCGTCGCTGGCCTGGCGGTGATGGTCTTTGCCGTCGTAACGACTCTCGTTCTGGTGCTGTACCAGCGCTCGGTGGTCAAGCGCACCGGCTCGCTGGTGGTCAGCGTCGACGCCTTCCACTATCGCGCCGACCTAGTACTCAACTTGGCGGTGATCGCGGCACTGCTGCTGACAGTCGAATTCGGCGACGTGCTGATCGATCCGATTTTCGGCGGCTTGATCGCGTTATGGATCATCTGGGGCGCTTGGCAGGTCGCGAACCGCGCCATCGTTCAACTCATGGACCGCGAATTGCCCGATGCCGAACGCGAGCGCATCCGCGCCATCGCGTTGGCGCATCCCGAGGTGCGCGCGGTGCACGACATGAAGACGCGCGCCGCCGGACCGGTCTCGTTCATCCAGATCCATCTCGAAATGGACGGCAACCTGCCCTTGACCCAGGCGCATCGCATCGCCGACGAGGTCGAGGCCAAGATC
>JAGWIH010000217.1 GCA_028866355.1 Alphaproteobacteria bacterium | reverse complement strand
AAGTCCCCAATCCAGCAGGGGTTGAAACCGGCTTCGGCCGCGTGGTACGAGCGGCGATTCCCAGCCAGCGATCGAGTTTTCCCGATGACCTATGTCGTGACCGAAGCCTGCATCAAGTGCAAATACATGGACTGCGTCGAGGTCTGCCCGGTGGATTGCTTCTACGAGGGCGAGAACATGTTGGTCATTCACCCCGACGAGTGCATCGATTGCGGCGTCTGCGAGCCGGAATGCCCGGCCGAAGCGATCGTGCCGGACAGCGATCCGCAGGCCGAAAAGTGGGTTGAAACCAATCGCCAATACGCCACCTCATGGCCGAACATCACGCGCAAGGCCGAGGCGCCGGCCGATGCCGACGCGTTCAAGGGCGTTCCCGATAAGTTCGCCAAGTTCTTCAGCGCAAATCCCGGCAAGCGCTAGCAAAAAACCCAGCGAAATCCGTGCTTTGCGGCCGGGCCTGCAAGCGGTGCATGGCTTCGGCGCTGGCTTTTTCCGGCCATTTGTGGTAATTATGACACTGGACGCACGGCGGGTGCGTCCCTCCCGGGATATCGATCCGTTGCCGCAGGCTTTTTGAGCGGCCGGGGGTCACTCGCGTTTTCGGCTGAGGTCTGCCCTGAAAATGGCTGTCGCGCGCAAGAAGGAAGAGAAAACCCTGGCGGAAACGCTCGGTTTTTCGACTGGCGATTTCGTCGTCTATCCGACCCACGGCGTCGGCAAGATCCTCGGTATCGAGAACCAGGAAATCGCCGGATATCAACTCAAGGTCTTTGTCGTCCATTTCGACAAGGACCGCATGACGCTGCGCGTGCCGGTCGCGAAGGCAAAGAATTCCGGCCTACGCCGGCTGTCGACCCGCAAGGAAATGGACGCGGCCCTGTCCAAGCTCAAGGGCCGCTCGCGCGCCAAGCGCACGATGTGGAGCCGCCGCGCTCAGGAGTACGAGGCCAAGATCAATTCGGGTGATCCGGCCTCGATCGCCGAAGTGGTGCGCGACCTTTACCGCAACGTCGGTCAGCCTGAACAGTCCTACAGCGAGCGTCAGATCTATCAGGCGGCGCTCGACCGGCTGGTACGCGAATTCGCCGCCGTCGAGAACATCGACGAAGCGTCGGCAGCGAAACGCGTGGAACAGATGCTGAGCGCGGCGTGAGCCGCGCGCACGCCGGCATCGCGCGCCGGTGACGCTCTCCACCGAAAACGAGATCTACGCCCGGTTCAATCGCGCACGGCGCGTCTGGGCGGTCGCGCCGGTCAACGGTGAAGCGAAGCGCCTGACCGCGTTGCACCGCCAGCTCATCGAGCGTCTCGAGCCCGGCGATCGCATCGTTTATCTCGGCAATTATCTCGCGCCCGGCGCCGACGCCGTCGCCACGATCGACGCGCTGCTGCATTTTCGCGCGCTGGCGCTGGCGCGCCGCCGGGCCTTTGCTTGCGAACTGGCTTATCTGCGCGGCACGCAAGAGGCGATGTGGCAGAAGTTGCAAGAGCTCCAATTCGCGCCCAATCCGCGCGAAGTTCTGCCGTGGATCCTGACGCGCGGTCTCGAAGCGACGCTGCGCGCCTACGGTCTCGATCCGCGCCAGGCCGAAGCCGCCTGTCGCGAAGGCACAATGGCGATCACGCGCTGGACCGGCACGCTGCGTAACGCGATCGACGCCAGGCCCGGCCATCGCCAGTGGCTCAGCGCGCTGCGGCGCGCCGCGTTCACCGAGGACGGCGCGCTGTTGTTCGCCCATGCCGGAATCGATCCGGAAAAGCCGCTTGAAATGCAGCGCGATGCTTTCTGGTGGGGCGCCGTCGGCGCCGACATGCTCGCGCTGACGCAGCCTTATGCCGGGTTCAAACGGGTCGTGTGCGGCGTCGACGGCGCCCATCGCGGCCTCAGCGAAAGCGCACACGCGGCGCTGGTCGATGGCGGCGCCGGTCCCGACAGGCCGCTGATCGCGGCATGTTTCGGCATCGGTGGCGCCGTCCAGGATCGCCTCGTCGCCTGAGGCCCGGTGCATGGCGGCGGTGCGGTGCCCTTGGTATAACGGCGGCAAGCGTCCCCGTAGCTCAGCTGGATAGAGCATCAGTTTCCTAAACTGAGGGTCGGGTGTTCGAGTCACCCCGGGGACGCCAATGCCGCGGCTTTGCTATAGTCGGCAGGTGAGAGCGAAGATTTTCGCCGGCGCGGTGGCCGGGTTGGCGCTGGTGCTCGGCGCGCCCGCGACGCACGCGGCTCCGCTCACGGTCGTCGTCGACAATATCTGCAGCGACAAGGGCGAGATCGACCTGACGGTCTATGTCGCTGCCGACTGGCTTTCCACCCATACCGACGGCCGCGATCGCCATCTGCCGGCGCGCGTCGGGTCGGTGACCTTCCATTTCGACCTGCCGCCCGGCACCTATGCCGTCGCCACGTTTCACGACGCCAACGGCAACGGCAACTTCGATACGAACCTCGTCGGCTGGCCGCTCGAAGGCTTCGCCTTCTCGAATAATGCCCATGTCAGCTTCTTTCATCCGCCGAGCTTCGCTGCCGCGAGCTTCACGCTGCCGCCTGAAGGCGCGACCGAGACGCTCCATCTCGACTATTGGAGCAAATGCTGAGGCCGCGCGGCGGCATCCGACCGCTTACACACTCGCAAACCCGCCGAAATCTCGCGGCGATCGGGTCGGCAGCCTCTTCAACGCGCTCTAGTCAGTGCGGCCTCAGCCGAGAATGACGCGGCGGCGGTCGAGGCTCGCCGCCGGCCACAGCTTACGTGAATCGTAATAGGCTTCGAAGACGGGTACGCCCGGCGGCAGCGTCACCCACGGCAGCTTCGAGCGCACATAGATATGCACGTCGGGCGGCAGCGCCGTCGGATCGTCGAGCGTGCCGACGCGCACGAAGCGCAGCTTGGCGAGGCCGCCATATTCGCTCCACACCGCCGTCTGGCAGGACGGACAGCGGAAAATCCGGTGCGGCCGGCCGCTGTCGGTTGGCACGGCCAACGACTCCAGCGCGGCCTTGAGCACGACAACGCGGTCGGTCTCGATCAGCGCGTTGATGACGAAGGCGCTGCCGGTCTGGCGCTGGCAGTCGCGGCAGTGACAGCAATGGACGAAGAGCGGTGGCGGGGTCAGCCGATAACGGACCGCACCGCAGGCGCAGCCGCCTTCGAGGTCGTATCGCGCGTCCGCCATAGTCGTGTTCTCCATCATCCCGCGTCTCAAATGCCGCCCCAGATCTCGCGCGCGGTTTCAACCACCAGCCGAAGCTTGGCGATTTCGTCGGCGACCGAAAGCTTGTTGCCGCGCTCGCCGCTGGCAAAGCCGCATTGTGGACTGAGAGCGAGCTGGTCCAGAGGCACGATCTTGCCCGCGGCATCGATGCGGCGTTTCAGATCGTCCTTGCGTTCGAGTTGCGGTAGCTTGGTCGTGACCAGCCCCAGCACGGCCACCTTGCCCTTCGGTAGGAAACGCAGCGGTCCGAAGCCGCCGGCGCGTTCGGTGTCGTATTCGAGGAAATAGCCATCGACCTCGATCTCGTTGAATAGCGCCTCGGCCACCGGCTCGTAGCCGCCTTCGGCGATCCAGGCGCCTTCGAAATTGCCGCGGCAGAGATGCATGCACACCACCATGTCCTTCGGCCGGGAGGATATCGCGCCGTTGATCAGCTTGGCGTAGGTGTGCGGCAGCGCGTCGGGATCCTCGCCCAGCGCGCGCACCTGCTCGCGCAGTTTGGGATCGCAGAGATAGGCGAAGTTGACCTCGTCGATCTGGAGATACCGGCAGCCCGCGGCCGCCAGGTCGCGCACCTCCTCGCTATAGACGCGCGCGAGATCGGCATAGAACGCACCGAGGTCGGGATAGGCGCCGCGGTCGATCGCCTCGCGGCCGCCGCGGAAATGCAGAATGCTGGGCGACGGAATGGTGAGCTTGGGCGCGACCTTGGCGACCGATTTGAGGAACTTGAAATGATCGACGAAGATCGGCCGCGGCCGCGCCAGCTTGCCGGTGACGGCCAGTGCCGACGGCGTGCGCTCGATCTCGCCGGCGTGGGTGTGAAACTTGGCGGTGACCTTGCCGGGCACCGATTTGACGTTGGCGAACGACGTCAGGAAATCCACATGCCACAGCGTGCGGCGGAACTCGCCGTCGGTCACCGCCTTGAGGCCGATCTC
>JAGWIH010000216.1 GCA_028866355.1 Alphaproteobacteria bacterium | reverse complement strand
GTCTCGAGCGCCTGGCCAAATCGCTGCACCAGCAGCAGGCCAAGCTGGACGGCGAGCAAAAAACCGCCGAAGCCGCCGGCAGCGCGCCGCATTTTATCGCCGCGATGGCCGAGCGCCGGGCGCGGATCGTGCAATCGCTGGCAGAAATCGACGTCAAGATCCAGCAGGCCCGCGACGGTTTGAGCGAGGCGTATCACGGCGTCCGCCGGTCGGAGATCGCCGCTTCCGCGCGCGCCGAACAGAACCGCCGCCGTCGCGCCGGCTGAAGATTCTCACATCTAATGTTCGCTGAATGGCCGGGCTTGTCCCGGCCGTCGTATTTTTAGGGTCGCCGCTAGCGCGTGCGCAGCAAGCGGGCGGCCAGGCGCTCGGCGCTGAAGGCTTCGACGCCTTGGCCCAGCGCCGTGGCGCTCAACCCTTCGGCGAAGGCGATGCCCAATGCCTCCGGCACCGCCATGACGCTGCCGAACCGTTGGACGATGTCGAGCCGGGTCACGACGAAACGCTGGCAGCCGAGGTCGCGGAAGACATGCGCGCTCTCGACGGTATCGGCCGGGTCGCCGCCGGCGGCGAGCACCAGAACCGGTTCGGCCCGCGCGGCCGTGGCCAGCGCTTCAAGCGCGCCGCGCTCGCTCGGGCTATAGGGATTGATGCCGGCGCTGTCGATCAACGTCATAGCGCCGGTGCGGGTTTCGAGGGCGTCGAGCGCCGCCGTGTCGGTTGCGATCTCGATCGCGATGCCGAGCGTCGTCGCGAAATGCCGCAGCTGCTCGATGCCGGCGCGCCGCGCGCCGTCGCAGGTCACCAGGCGCACGGCGCAGCCTTGCGACTTCGCCTGCGCCGCGAGCTTGGCGATCGCCAGCGTCTTGCCGACGCCGGGGGCGCCGACGAAAAAGAACCGGCCGGCGGCGACGCCGAGCGGATTGAAGAGATAAAGCTGGGCGAGCGCATGGGCGAGGACGGCGGCGCGATCGTCGCCGGGCTGCGCCGCGGCGAGACGCACCAGCTTGCGGATTTGCGGCGTCGGAATGCCGTGCGCCGCCAACGCCAGTTCGAGGGTTGAATCCTCCGGCAGCGCCGGTTGCGCCGGACGGCGATCGAGGGCTCCAGTCGGATGGTTCGGCGGGCTCATGGCTCACGGTTCGCGTGCGCTGAGCGCCCGCGGCGAGCGATGGGCGACGGCGATAAACGGCTTCGGTTAGGGGAGCCGGCGGGCCGGCGGCCGATTGGCGGGAATGGCAGCATTCGCCGAGGTGGCCGCGACGTTCGCCGGGGCGGCCGCGAGACTGCGATAATCTTGCAGCCGCGTGACGCGCAGGCCGGGCAAGCCGTGGCTGTCGACCAGGCGCTGCCAAGCGAGGAACTCCTCGATCGACAGCGTATAGCGTTTGCACGCCTCTTCGAGGCTGATAACGCCGGCGCGCACCGCGGCGACAACCACCGCCTTGCGGCGGATGACCCACCGCTTGGTCGCGGGCGGGGGCAGGCTGTCGAGCGACAGCACGGGT
Source organism: Alphaproteobacteria bacterium (assembly GCA_028866355.1). Taxonomy (GTDB): domain Bacteria; phylum Pseudomonadota; class Alphaproteobacteria; order ATCC43930; family CGMCC-115725; genus REEB95. Next base: position 2,669 of record JAGWIH010000216.1, on the reverse strand, counting down.
CCAATATCGACAAGCCAGTCGGCTTCGTTCTCGGCCTCGACCGGATGCGCCGCGGGCGCTGCATTGCTGCGCGCGGCGGCGCTGATCGGATTTGAAAATCGCGTCTGCATGACGCCAAATTTAGGGCCTCCGATTTAAAAAAGCCCTAAAACCGCGGTGACCGAGCGAGGCTAAGCTCTTGGACAATTAAGGTAAAATTGAGCCTGTCGGCGGTTCAGCGCGAGTCCCGACTTAACCCATTCCTAAAGCTTCGACCCTAAAACGGGCGATGGGGGACCGCACAACAGCGCCACGTCAGGCCGTAGAATGCCGCTGACCATCAATCTGAAGCCGCGCGAAAAACTTATCCTCAATGGCGTCGTGATCGAGAACTCCGGCCCGATGGCCAAGATTCTCATCCACACCAACGCCGCCTTATTGCGCGAAAAAGACGTGCTGCCGGAAGAAAAAGCCACGACGCCGGCGCGGCGAATCTATTTCGCGATCCAGTGCCAATATCTGTTCGCCGGCAAGGCCGAGATGTTTCTCGCCAGCATCGAGCGCCAACTCGCCGAATACGAACAGGCGCGCCCCGAATCACGCGCGCTGCTCGGCGAGATTCGCCGCTTGCTCGCCGAGGATCAATTTTATCGCGCGCTCAAGACGGCGAAGCTGCTGATTCAGCACGAAGAGGAAGCGGCCGCTGCGTCGGTACCGTCGCCGGCCGTCGCCGGCGTCAAGCCTACGTCGGCGTGACCGGACGCCCTCGCGCCGGCGGCCGGCGCCGGTAAAATCTGGAAATCCCCGTTAAATCAATGTGTTGTGGCGCTTGCCCGCAGCGCCCGCGATTCATATACTCCGCGCCGCTTTGTTTGGTGTCGGGGGTCTGCGGGGTTTGGTAATGCGGCCAGTGGTTCCTACCGGTTATCGCCCGTCGGACGGCGAAGAATTCATGAACCCGGTCCAGCGCGAATATTTTCGCCAGAAGCTGTTGCGCTGGCGGGCCGAGTTGCTGGCGGAATCGAACGCGACGTTGCAGCAGCTCAAGGAAGAAAGTCTGGCCGAGGCGGACATCGCCGATCGCGCCACGCTGGAAACCGATCGCTACACCGAGCTCCGCACGCGCGATCGCGAACGCAAGCTGATCTCCAAGATCGACGCCGCCTTGATGCGCATCGAGGACGGCAGCTACGGCTATTGCGAAGAGACCGCCGAGCCGATCGGCATCCGCCGGCTCGAGGCGCGGCCTATCGCTACGCTTAGCCTTGAAGCCCAAGAGCGCCACGAGCGCATGGAACGCACGCACCGCGACGACTGACGCCGCGGACCGCAGACTCGACGCGGCGCGAGCCAAGCCTTTTAACTTTGCATTAACCATGCTACGGCGATGGTCGCCGCGCACCGCGACTCGGGTGCCGAGGGGAGCGGTCAAAGCCGCGCCTGCCGCCCGATCCGGCGGCGGGCTCGTGTGCTAGGCTGCGAGGCTTATGGAGCTGCGATACGAGGGGGATGCAGCGTCCGGCGTCGAGACCGCTCCGGTCTCGATGGCGGCGTCGGTGCTGCCCGACGATGCGGTCGCGGGTGGCGTCGTCAGTTGGATGCGCGCGCTCGGCGCGCTGTCGGTGCTGTTCTCCGTTTTCGCCCTCGCGCTCACCGCACTGTTGATCTTCGGGTTCGGTAACGCCGTCGCGTTGCGCGCGGCCGCCGTGCTGGCGGCGACGTTCGCGCTTGCCGCGGGCGTCGCGAGCGTCGTCGCCAAGCAGATGCACCGGCTGTTGTCGCGCCGCATCGATCTGACGAGTCAGGCGATCGAAGCGACGCCGGGCGCGCACCTGATCCTGTCGCCCAACGACGCGTTGGTCTACGCCAACAGCGCATTCCGGCGTTTCTTTCCCGATCTGCATGGCGCGCCGCTCGCCGCGCTGGCGCGGCGCGCCGGCGGCGTCGATCTCGTGCGCCTGAAGCACGACGCGCTGCGCGGCGGCCAGGCGCTCGGCGTGCTGGCGGTCGCCAACGGCGCTGGCGACACGCAATGGTTCAATCTGATCGTCGCGCCGCTGGCATCCAGCCGCGGCTACACGCTGTGGAGCTTCCAGGACGTGACGGCGCGTCACACCATGGAGCAGATGCTGCGCGACGAGCGCATGAAGCTCGCCGACTTTCTGGATAATGCGCCCATCGGCTTCTACTCGGTCGATCAGGTCGGCCGGTTCCTGTTCGTCAACGAGGCGCTGGCGCACTGGCTCGGCCGCGGCGCGCAGGAGCTGGTCGACAGCGGCGACAAGCTCGGCGATTTCCTGGATGAACCGCCGCCCGTCGGCACGCCCGCATACGCGCCCTTCGAAGGCGGCGAAACGCGCAGCTGCTCTTCCCATTGGCGTTCGGGCGTCAAGTCGCGCACCACCGACCGGGTGCGCAGACTGTCGCCGGTGCGCACGACGCTTTGGCTGATCAGCGCGTGGATGCGGTTTCCGTCGGCGCTCCGGAGCACGACCTCGCCGCGCGTCTCGCCGCCTTCGAAGGGCGCGTAGGCGGGCGTGCCGACGGGCGGACGTTCATCCAGGAAATCGCCGAGCTTGTCGCCGCTGTCGACCAGCTCCTGCGCGCCGCGGCCGAGCCAGTGCGCCAGCGCCTCGTTGACGAACAGGAACCGGCCGACCTGATCGACCGAATAGAAGCCGATGGGCGCA
>JAGWIH010000215.1 GCA_028866355.1 Alphaproteobacteria bacterium | reverse complement strand
GCCGGCGCGACGGTGACGCTGTCGCCGGTGTGCACGCCCATCGGATCGACGTTCTCGATCGAGCAGACGATGATGCAGTTGTCGGCCTTGTCGCGCACCACCTCCATCTCGAATTCCTTCCAGCCGAGGACCGACTCCTCGACCAGGATTTCGTGCGTCGGCGAGGCGGCGAGGCCGTTCTTCGCCAGCTCCTCGAACTCCTGCGCGTTATAGGCGATACCGCCGCCGGTGCCGCCAAGCGTGAAGGACGGCCGGATGATCGCCGGCAAGCCGACTTGCGCCAGCGCGTCGCGCGCCGCGTCGACCGTCTTGGCGATGCGGCTTTTGGGCGATTGCAAGCCGATCCGGTCCATCGCGTTGCGGAAAAGCAAGCGGTCTTCCGCCTTGGCGATGGCTCTCTCGCTGGCGCCGATCAATTCGACGCCGTGCTTCTTGAGCGCGCCGCTCTTGGCCAGCGCCATCGCGGTGTTGAGCGCGGTCTGGCCGCCCATGGTCGGCAGCAGCGCGTCGGGCTTTTCCTTGGCGATGATGCGCTCGACGATCTCGGGCGTGATCGGCTCGATATAGGTGGCATCGGCCAGGCCCGGATCGGTCATGATCGTCGCCGGATTGGAATTGACCAGGATGACGCGATAGCCCTCTTCCTTCAGCGCCTTGCACGCCTGCGCGCCGGAATAGTCGAACTCGCACGCTTGACCGATGACGATCGGCCCAGCGCCGATAATCAGGATGCTTTTGAGATCGGTGCGTTTCGGCATCGCCTCAGCTCTTCTGCTTTTCCATCAGCTTCACGAAGCGCTGGAAAAGATAGTGGCTGTCCTGCGGGCCGGGACTGGCTTCGGGATGATATTGCACCGAGAACACCGGCTTGCCTTTGAGGCGGATGCCTTCGTTGCAGCCGTCGAACAGCGAGACATGCGAGATCTCGGCTTCTTTGGGCAACGTTTCGGGCAGCACGCAGAAGCCGTGATTCTGGCTGGTGATCTCGACCTTGCCCGTCGCCAGGTCCTTGACGGGATGATTGGCGCCGCGATGGCCGAGCGCCATCTTCCGCGTCTGGCCGCCGAGCGCGAGCGCCAGCAGTTGATGGCCGAGACAGATGCCGAACAGCGGCTTGCCCGATTTGACGAGCTCCTGGATCACCGGCACGGCATAAATGCCTGTCGCGGCCGGATCGCCGGGGCCGTTCGACAAAAAGATCCCGTCGGGCTTATGGCGCATGATGTCGTCAACGTTCGCGGTCGCCGGTACGACCGTGATGGCGCAACTCTCGCTCGCGAGCTGGCGCAGGATGTTGCGCTTGGCGCCGTAATCGACCGCGACGACCTTGAAGCGCGGCTTGGCGAGCGTGCCGTAGCCGGTGCCGAGCGCCCACGCCGTCTCGTTCCACTGATAGCTTTGCCGACACGACACCTCTTTCGCCAGGTCCATGCCTTCGAGGCCGGGCCAGGCGCGCGCTTGCTTCAGCAGGTTATCGATGTCGAGCTTGCCGTCTGCGCGATGCGCCAGCGCCCCGTTGGGCGCGCCGCCGTCGCGCACGCGCCGGGTCAACGCGCGCGTGTCGACGCCGGCTATGCCGACCAGGTCCATCTTCTTGAGCCAGGTATCGAACGGCTGCGCCGCGCGCCAGTTCGACGGCGCCGTGATGTCGGCGCGCAACACCAATCCGCGCGCCGGCGGCGTTACCGTCTCAATGTCCTCCACATTGGCGCCGACATTGCCGATATGCGGGAAGGTGAAGGTGATGATCTGACCGGCATAGGACGGATCGGTCAGGATCTCCTGATAGCCGGTCATGCTGGTGTTGAAGCAGACTTCGCCGACTCGCACGCCCTCGGCGCCGACACCGCGTCCCCAAAAGACGCTGCCGTCGGCCAAAACCAATGCCGCGGTGGCGTCGGCGGGGCGGGCGTCCATGGTCATACCGGTGATCGAACCCTCATGCGCGGAGTCGTCATCCGCTCGCGGCAAAACGCGCCGCAGGAAGCATCCGGCGGCGCGGCGGAACAGCGATCGGACTTGAAGACATTGAATTAGACCGCGGATAGGATGCCGTCAAGCGCCGCCGCCCGCGGCGACATCGGAGGCAAAATGCTGCGCGACCGCTTCACCGACGCCCTCAAAGAGGCGATGAAGAGCAGGGAAGACCTCACGGTTTCGACCGTGCGGCTGATCCTGGCGCGGCTCAAGGAAAAGGACATCGAGGCGCGGCCCAAGCTCGACCGCATCGACGACGTCGCGATCCAGCAGATGCTGCAGCAGATGATCAAGCAGCGGCGCGAGTCGATTGAGCTCTATGAAAAGGGCAACCGGCCCGAGCTCGTCGCCAAGGAAAAGGGCGAGATCGCGATTATCGAGCGCTTCCTGCCCAAACAAATGACCGGTGCCGAGCTCGAATCGGCGGTCTGGGACACGATCAAGGAGACCGGCGCCGTCGGGATCAAGGACATGGGCAAGGTGATGGCGGCGCTGAAAACCAAATACGCCGGCCAACTCGATCCGGCGGCAGCCAGCCAGGCCGTGAAAAAGTTGCTCACAGGGTGAGGGATAAGCCGCAGCAGACGGTTTCTCGCGCCCAGCGGCTGCGGTAGAATTGCCGGCGATTCATCGCCGAAATGCCGGCGCCGAGTCGACCACAGACTGTAGGCTCGATGGCTTTCCCGCCCCGTTTCCTCGACGAGTTGCGCCATCGGATTTCGCTTGCCGAGATCGTCGGTCGGCGCGTCAAGCTGACGCGGCGCGGCCGCGAGTTCACCGGCCTTTGCCCGTTCCACAACGAGAAGACGCCATCGTTCTCGGTGGTCGAGGAAAAGGGCTTCTACCACTGCTTCGGATGCGGTGCGCACGGCGACGTCATCGGCTTTCTCATGCAGACCGAGAACTTGGCATTTCCAGAGGCGGTCGAGCAGCTGGCGCACCGCGCCGGACTCGAGGTGCCCAAGGCGACGCCGGAAGAACGCCAACGCGCCGAACGCGCGGCGACGCTGCAAGGCGCGATGGAAGCCGCGTGCGCGTTCTTCGAGGCGCAGCTGCGCGCGCCCGAAGGTCGCGCCGCGCGCGAGTATCTGTCGAACCGCGGCCTCGACGAGGCGGCGCTCAAGCGCTTCCGTCTCGGCTACGCGCCCGACGGACGCGAGGCTTTGAAGCGCGCGCTCGGCGGCAAGTTTCCCGAGCCGCTGCTGATCGAAGCGGGGCTGACCCATCAGTCGGACGACGGCCGCGCACCGTTCGATTATTTCCGCAACCGCGTGATGTTTCCGATCGGCGATCGCGGCGGCCGGATCATCGCGTTCGGCGGCCGCGTCATCGGCGACGGCCAGCCGAAATATCTCAATTCGCCGGAAACGCCGCTCTTCGCCAAGGGCCGTACGCTTTACGGCTGGGCGGCCGCGCGCGCCGCGGCCGCGCGCGACGAAACCGCGATTGTCGCCGAAGGTTATATGGATGTGATCGCGCTGCAACGCGCCGGCTTTGGCACGGCGGTCGCGCCGCTTGGCACGGCGCTCACCGAAAGCCAGATCGAAGAGTTGTGGCGTCTCGCGCCAGAGCCGATCTTGTGTTTCGACGGCGACGCCGCCGGCCAGCGCGCGGCCGCGCGTGCACTCGATCGCGCGTTGCCGCTGCTCAAGCCGGGGCACAGTTTACGCTTTGCCGTGCTGCCGGCGGGCGACGATCCGGACACATTGATCCGCCGCCAAGGCGCGGCGGCGATGCGTGCGGTTCTCGATGCGGCGACGCCGTTGGCCGAGATGCTGTGGGCAATCGAGAAGTCCGCTGGCCCGCTCCAGACGCCCGAGCAGCGCGCGGCGCTGCGCACGCGGCTGCGCGAGCGTGTGCGCCGCATCGCCGAGCGCTCGGTCCAGCAGGAATACATCAAGTATTTCGCCGAGCGCCTGTCGCCGCCCGTCGATACGCGGCGCCAGATGCCGCGGCCGGGGCGCGCCGGCGGCGGCTGGCGGATCGCGCCGGCGCGGCGCGACCGGTTGCGGCGTCCGTTCCTCGGTGCGGCCGAATGGCTCGGCCAGGAACCGACCCGCGCGCCCAATCCGGAAAATCAGTTGCCGGCGCTCGGCGAAATCTTGCTCGCCTATGTGCTCAATCATCCCTTTTTATTGGCCGAAGCCGCTGAAGAACTTGCGCAATTTGATCTTCCCGGCACCGGAAAACTTGACAGTCTTT
>JAGWIH010000214.1 GCA_028866355.1 Alphaproteobacteria bacterium | reverse complement strand
GTGATTCACCAGCTGATTGATCGTCGGCATCTCTCTCGCATTCCCTACAAGCGCAACAGCCGCGCAAGCGTGCGGACTGCACACCGTCACGGCCGAAAGTTAGTCCCCAGGAAAGGCGCACCGTCTTTCAGGTGCCGAGCCAGTCGAAAACACGCGACCGAGCTGCGTTTAGGATGGCTACCTACTGCCAGCCCCCTCGAGGGTGGCCGGATACTATTGATCCGACTCAACCCCGTCAAGCCGCATAAACCCTGGCTTTGGGGATAAATTCCGATTCGGCGGCGCGATCACAATCGACGCCACCGACAATGAAAAAGGGGCCCCGGTCGGGGCCCCTCTTCCTGACGTAGGACGCCCTGTCTCAGGCGCTCTTGCGGCCTTCCTCGATCGCCGGCGGCTCCTGGGATGGTGCCCGGGCAGCCAACTCGCGGTCGCGGTCGGTGGCGATCTGACGCCACCGGGCCATGATGCTGCCAGTGCCGGCCGGGATCAGGCGGCCGACAATGACGTTCTCCTTCAGGCCCTGCAGGACGTCGGTCCGGCCGGAGACCGCGGCCTCGGTGAGGACGCGGGTGGTTTCCTGGAACGACGCGGCCGAGATGAACGAGTTCGTCTGCAGGCTCGCCTTGGTGATGCCCTGGAGCACCGGCCGCGCCGTCGCCAGCTTGAGCTTCTCGGCCTTGGCTTTGACGTTCTCGGCATCGAACTCGGCGCGATCGACCTGCTCGCCGGCGAGCAAGGTGGTCTCGCCGGGATCGTCGATCTCGACCTTCTGCAGCATCTGGCGAACGATGACCTCGATGTGCTTGTCGTTGATACGGACGCCCTGGAGCCGATAGACCTCTTGGATCTCGTTGACCAGATAGCTGGCCAGCGCCTCGACGCCGAGGACGCGCAAGATGTCGTGCGGCACCGGATTGCCGTCCATCAATAGATCGCCGCGTTGGACAAAATCGCCCTCTTGCACGCTGATGTGCTTGCCCTTGGGGATCATGTACTCGACCGGCTCTTTATCGCCGTCCTGCGGCACGACGAGGATGCGGCGCTTGGTCTTGTAGTCCTTGCCGAATTCGACGCGGCCGTCGATCTCGCTGATGATCGCGAAATCCTTCGGCTTGCGCGCCTCGAACAGCTCGGCGACACGCGGCAGACCGCCGGTGATGTCGCGCGTCTTCGACGACTCACGCGGGATACGCGCGAGCACGTCGCCGGCACGGACTTCGGCGCCGTTCTCGACCGACAGAATGGAGTCGAGCGAGAGGAGGTAGGTTGCCTCGCGCCCGTTGGCGAGCGTGAGCGTCTTGCCCTTGGCGTTTTTGATCAGAAGGCGCGGCTTCAGATCGCCGCCCTTGGCCTGTTGCTTCCAGTCGATGACGACCTTGGACGAAATACCGGTCGCCTCGTCGAGCACCTCGCGCATGGAGACGCCTTCGGCGAGGTCCTGGTAATGCGCGAACCCGTCCTTCTCGGTGATGACCGGGAGGGTATACGGGTCCCACTCGACCAGACGGTCGCCCTTCTTCACGACCTTGCCTTCGTCGGCCAGCAGCTTGGCGCCGTACGGCACGCGATGGCGGGCCTTTTCGCGGCCAGCCTCGTCGAGCAGCGCGAGCTCGCTGTTGCGGCTCATCACCACCGGGATGCCGTCGGAATTGACGACGACGTTGCGGTTCTTGATCCGCACCGTCGCGTCGAACGCCGCCTCGATCGACGATTGCTCGGCGCCGCGTTGCACCGCGCCGCCGATGTGGAACGTGCGCATAGTGAGCTGGGTGCCCGGCTCGCCGATCGATTGCGCCGCGATGACGCCGACCGCTTCGCCGATATTCACCACCGTGCCGCGCGCCAGGTCGCGACCATAGCACTTGCCGCACAGGCCGCTCGCCGTCTCGCAGGTCAGCACCGAGCGGATCATCACCGATTCGAGGCCGGCGCGTTCGATGCGATCGACCGCCTCTTCGTCGAGGAGGCCTCCCGCGCGAACGAGCTTCTCGCCCTTGATCGGATCGACGACATCGACGGCCGCGGTGCGGCCGAGAATGCGATCGGACAAGGCCGCGATCACTTCGCCGCCTTCGACCACGGCGCGCATCGTCAGGCCCTTCTTGGTGCCGCAATCCACCTCGGTGATGATCGCGTCCTGCGCGACGTCGACCAGACGCCGCGTCAAGTAACCCGAGTTCGCCGTCTTCAAGGCGGTATCGGCCAGACCCTTGCGGGCGCCGTGAGTCGAGTTGAAGTACTCGAGCACGGTGAGGCCTTCCTTGAAGTTCGAGATGATCGGCGTCTCGATGATTTCACCCGACGGCTTGGCCATCAGGCCGCGCATGCCGGCGAGCTGCTTGATCTGCGCCACCGAGCCGCGCGCGCCGGAATCGGCCATCATCCAAACGGCGTTGATCGGACCGCCCGGATCGGCCGCCTTGATGACGCGCATCATCTCTTCGGCGACCTTTTCGGTGCAACTCGACCAGACGTCGACCACCTTGTTGTACTTCTCGCCCTGGGTGATCAGGCCGTCGAGATATTGCTGCTCGTATTCCTTGACCTTGGCTTGCGCCGCCGAAACGAGCTTTTCCTTCTCCGGCGGCACGACCAGGTCGTCCTTGCCGAACGAGATGCCGGCCTTGCACGCCTGGCCGAAGCCCAGCGCCATCAGCCGGTCGCAGAAGATCACGGTCTCTTTCTGGCCGCAGTGGCGATAGACCTGGTCGATAACGTTGGTGATTTCCTTCTTGGTCAGCAACCGATTCACCACGTCGAAGCTGATGTTCGGATGATCCGGCAGGATCTCCGACAGCAGCATGCGACCCGGCGTGGTCACGACGGTCTGGAAGACCGTCTCGCCGTTGGCGTCCTTCACCGGCCGGCGCGCACGGATGCGCGTGTGCAGCGAGATCGTCTTGGCCTCGAGGGCGCGTTCGATCTCGGCCGCGTCGGCGAAATACGGGATGCGGTGGAAGGTGACGCTGTCCTTTTTCCGCAGCTGCTCGAAGTTGGCGATCTTGCCGGACTTCAGCGGTTCGACCTGATCCTCACGATCGAGCAGCACGACGTGATGCGACTCAACGGCCTGACGCAGTTCGTCGATAGTGCGGAACTTGACCTCTTCGCCCATCCAGTCGGCGCGCTCGAGCGTGATGTAATAGAGGCCGAGCACGATGTCCTGCGACGGCACGATGATCGGCTTGCCGTTCGCCGGCGACAGGATGTTGTTGGTCGACATCATCAGCACGCGCGCTTCGAGCTGGGCTTCGAGCGACAGCGGCACGTGGACGGCCATCTGGTCGCCGTCGAAGTCGGCGTTGAACGCGGTGCAGACCAGCGGATGCAGCTGGATCGCCTTGCCTTCGATCAGGATCGGCTCGAACGCCTGGATGCCCAGGCGGTGCAGCGTCGGCGCGCGGTTCAGCAGAACCGGATGCTCGCGGATCACCTCTTCGAGGATGTCCCAAACTTCCGGACGCTCTTTCTCCACCATGCGCTTCGCCGCCTTCACGGTGCTGGCGAGGCCGTAGAGCTCGAGCTTCGAATAGATGAACGGCTTGAACAACTCGAGCGCCATCTTCTTCGGCAGGCCGCATTGATGCAGCTTGAGCTCGGGACCGACCACGATGACGGAGCGGCCGGAATAGTCGACGCGCTTGCCGAGCAGGTTCTGGCGGAAGCGGCCCTGCTTACCCTTCAGCATGTCGGACAGTGACTTGAGCGGCCGCTTGTTGGCGCCGGTGATGACCCGGCCGCGGCGGCCGTTGTCGAACAGTGCGTCGACGGCTTCTTGCAGCATGCGCTTTTCATTGCGCACGATGATGTCGGGCGCGCGCAACTCGATGAGCCGCTTCAAGCGGTTGTTGCGGTTAATGACGCGGCGGTAGAGATCATTGAGATCGGAGGTCGCGAAGCGTCCGCCATCCAAAGGCACCAGCGGCCGCAGCTCGGGCGGAATCACCGGCACGACGTCGAGGATCATCCATTCCGGCCGGCTGTTCGACTGAACGAACGCCTCGATCAGCTTGAGCCGCTTGACCAGCTTCTTGCGCTTGGCCTCGGACGAGGTCTCACGCAGGTCTTCGCGCAGCTTCACCTGCTCGGTCTCGAGGTTGATCGCCTCGAGCATCTTCTTGAGCGCCTCGGCGCCGATCGACGCCTGGAAGCCCTCTTCGCCGAACTCGTCCTGCGCCTTGACG
>JAGWIH010000213.1 GCA_028866355.1 Alphaproteobacteria bacterium | reverse complement strand
GGCCTGAGGAAGGTGCCGCCGACGCCGCCATCGAAGATCAGCTGCGGCTTGATCTTGATGCCGCCGGTCGCCGATTTCGGCGGCGGCGGAATGATCATGGTCAAGGTCTTGGGCGGACACGGACCCGCGACCGGCGTCGGTCCCTTCCACGGATTGTACGCCGAGACTGGATCGTTCGCCGGCCGCTTGGTGAACTCGCCGACCAAGGCCCCCGTCGTCTGATCGAAGCCAAGATAACTGGTGACCGTCTTTTTGGTCGTCGGGTTGACGCATTTGTGTTCGACGATCGTGACGTCCTGTGTGTTCGGCGGTTTGCCGATCGTCAGATCCTTTTGGACGACGGGATCGGCCGTCGGCGGCGTACTCGGCGGCGCGGCGGTGTCTTGAATTTCTGCGGTCGGCGGCGCGTTGGTCGGCGTCGGAGAACCGATCGGTGCGGTGCCACCGCCGCCGGGCCCCGGCTGAGCGGAAACGTTCGAAGCCGGCAATGCGATCGCCAGCGCAATGCTCGCCGCCATCAGCGGCGCCACGATCCAATTCATGCGCATCGTTTTGCCCCCCAATGACGATGTGTGGTTTGGCCCTATCACCCCGCGTTACCGCTTGGCGTGGTATCCATCGGACGGCCGCCCGGCGGCGGACACGGGATGCCGACGGACGGCGTCGCGCCCGGTTGCGGCGTGACCTGCCAGTTGCCGTCGGGCATTTTCGTCGCCGGCCCAATCAACGTGCCGTAGCCGATCCCCCAATTGCCGCTCATCCCCCAATAATTGCCGGCGTCATCCATGACGATCGCCCCTGGTTGGGCTTTTCCGCCACCGGCTGCGTTCGAACCCGCCCAGGTGCCACTCGCGGCCACCTGCATCTGAACTTGCTGCCCGCAAACGGTGACGCCCGTATGGATGGGCTGCGGTCCGGCGTCCGAATTCATCACCATCGGCGGCGGCGGTCCGCCGCCACACGCGGCGAGCAGCACCGGCCACGCCAGCGCCGCCACCGACCAGAAGTTCGTGCCGATTTTCCGCTGCCGTGCCATGGCGCCTCCTCGGCCTGAACCACCCCTCGCCGCGCCGCGATTGACAACCGCCGTAGGCGACGATTGAGTGAGGTTCTGAACACTCTGTGGGGGGAGTGTCGGAACCGCCAATAGGCAGACCTGCCTATGGTTGGTTGGATAAGGCTAACGATCGCTCGTTGTTCGTTCAGGGGCGCTGCGCCAGAGGGGGGCCGGCGATGGGGAACGGGCTCACAAAGCGCAAGTCGCGTGCCGCGCCGGATGTTGCCGCCGGCAACGATCCATTCGTTTGCCGCGACCTGCGCGCCGATCGCTGGCGCATGGTCGCGACCGCAGAGACCGAAGAACAACGCCCGCTGCAGCCCGACGATCTCGTCGCGCTCGGCCTGACGCTGCGCCAAGCAGAGGTTCTCGTCTGGCTCGCCTTCGGCAAGACCGATGCCGAGATCGGCAACATCCTCGGGATTTCGCCACGCACGGTGAGCCACACCGTCGGCCGCGTCTATCGCAAGCTCGGCGTCGGCACGCGGATCGGCGCGACGCTGCGCGCGGTCCGTGCGGTCACGACGGCCGCTCTCTAAAGCGGGCGCGCGCAAGGCCTTGCCCGAGCGCGACGATTTGGCCTGAAAAAGCTGTGACCGACTCGGCCAACCGCGGCGCGGCGGCGTTGGCGCGGCCGCTACCGCTTGCTATATAAGGTCTTGCCTCTCTTTTTCCCCCGAGGCGGCCATGAACCGACGCAAACAGATCTACGAAGGCAAGGCCAAGGTGCTGTTCGAGGGCCCCGAGCCGGGCACCCTTGTGCAGTATTTCAAGGACGACGCCACCGCCTTCAACAACCAAAAGAAGGGCACGATCACCGGCAAGGGCGTGCTCAACAACCGCATCAGCGAATATCTGATGCTGCGCCTGGCCGAGATCGGCGTGCCGACGCATTTCGTCCGCCGGCTCAACATGCGCGAGCAGCTGGTCAAGCAGGTGCAGATCATTCCCATCGAGGTGGTGATCCGCAACGTCGTCGCCGGCTCGCTCGCCAAGCGCTTCGGCCTCGAGGAAGGCGCGGCGCTGCCGCGCTCGGTCGTCGAGTACTATTACAAGAAGGACGAACTCGGCGATCCGATGGTGTCGGAAGAGCACATCACCGCCTTCGGCTGGGCGTCGACCCAGGATCTCGACGACATCATGCAGCTGTCGCTGCGCGTCAACGACTTCCTCACCGGGCTGTTCCTCGGCATCGGCATCCGCCTCATCGACTTCAAGCTCGAATTCGGCCGGCTTTATGAAGGCGACGAGATGCGCATCGTCTTGGCCGACGAGATCAGCCCCGACAATTGCCGGCTGTGGGACTTGAAGACCAACGAGAAACTCGACAAGGACCGCTTCCGCCGCGATCTCGGCAAGGTCGAAGAGGCGTATCAGGAAGTGGCGCGGCGGCTCGGCCTGTTGAACGAAGTCGCGCCCGGCGAAGCGCGCGCGCCACAGGCCGTGCAATAGTGGTGAAGGCGCGCGTCCAGATCATGCCCAAGACGGGCGTGCTCGATCCGCAAGGCAAGGCGATCTCGCACGCGCTCGCCTCGTTGGGATTCAACGGCGTCGGCGAAGTGCGCCAAGGCAAGGTGATCGATCTCGAATTGAACGAGAGCGATCCGGCCAAGGCCAAGCGCGCGGTCGAGACGATGTGCGAGAAGCTGCTCGCCAACACGCTGATCGAAAGCTATCGCGTCGAGATTCAGCCCTGACGTCCGCACGCTTTTCGTGAGGCGCGTGGCATGACCGGTCCCCTTTCCGGCAAGCGGATCGCGGTGCCCGAAAGCCGCGAGCTTGATCTGTTCGCGCGCATGCTCGAAGAGCAAGGCGCCGAGACACTGCGCTGTCCGCTGGTCGCGATCCGCGATCTCGACGATCCGGCGCCGGCCGAAGCCTGGCTCAAGCGGCTGATCGCCGGAAACTTCGACGATCTGATCCTGCTGACCGGCGAGGGCCTGCGGCGCTTGATCGGCATCGCCCGGCGCGCCGGCATCGAGGCCGACACGATCGCCGCGCTCGGTAAATTACGCACGATCACCCGAGGCCCGAAACCGGTGCGGGCGCTGCGCGAGATCGGCCTCAAGGCAGGATTGAGCGCCGCCGAGCCGACGACGGCGGGCATCATCGCCGCGCTGGCGCATGAGAATCTCAAGGGTCGCGGCGTCGGCGTGCAGCTCTATCCGGGCAATCCCAATGCGCCGCTGCTCGATTTCCTGGCGCAGGCCGGCGCCAAGGCCGATCCGGTGCTGCCCTATGCCTACGCCAGCGACGCCGAGAGCGACCAGGTTGCCGCGTTGATCGGCGCGATGGCGGACGGCACGCTCGACGCCATCGCCTTCACCGGTTCGATGCAGCTCGAACGTTTGGCCGAGGTCGCGCGCGCCCGCGGGATGGACGCGCAACTGCGCGACGGATTGGCGCGCACCAAGATCGCCGCGATCGGTCCGGTGGTGAGCGCCGCCGTCGAAAAAATCGGCGGCCGCGTGGCGATCACGCCCGCCGGCGGGTCGTTCCATCTCAAACCGCTGGTGACGGCCATTGTCAGCGCCCTCGCCCGCGCGTCGTAACGTCACGCCGAGTCGCCGCCGGCCGGCCTTGATTAGCCAACGCACGCGGGCTATCTCAAGGGCGTCGTCCGCGTCCGAGGCCGCCCGTCCATGCAAGCCGCGATCATCCTGTTCCCTGGCTCGAATCGCGAGCAGGACGTGCACGACGCGCTGCATCGCGCGACCGGCAAGCCGCCGCTCAAGGTCTGGCATCGCGACACCGCCCTGCCCAAGGCCGATCTCATCGTCATTCCCGGCGGCTTTTCCTATGGCGATTATCTGCGCTGCGGCGCCATGGCGGCGCATTCGCCGATCATGCGCGAGGTCAAAACGCGCGCCGAAGGCGGCACGCCGGTGCTCGGCATCTGCAACGGCTTCCAGATCATCACCGAGGCCGGTCTCCTGCCCGGCGTGCTGCTGACCAATCGCACGCTGCGCTTCCATTGCAAGGACGTGCATTTGCGCGTCGAGACCAGCCAGAGCGTCTACACGCGGCGCTACAACGCCGGCCAGGTGATCCGCGTGCCGGTGGCGCATCACGACGGCAATTATTTCGCCGACAAGGACACGCTCGACCGGCTCGAAGGCGAAGGCCGCGTCGC
>JAGWIH010000212.1 GCA_028866355.1 Alphaproteobacteria bacterium | reverse complement strand
CGATGGCAAGTGGGTCAATTCCTCTTCAACCCCCTTACCCTTCAAAAATAAGCATATAGTGTGGGGTTTACGGAATTTGTCCACCATTAGTAGTAGATTATCCACAGGCGCCACGGCTCGCGCCACGATGGCATCCGCAGCAATGGGCGCCATGCGCTCCGCCCGCTGGCTGTGGATGGTGACGGATATGCCGGTCACGCGCTGCGCCTCGCGCAAAAACGCCGCCTTGCGCTGGTCGCTTTCGACCAGATGCACGTCGGGCACGCCGAACATCGCCAACACAAGACCGGGTAGTCCCGCCCCACTGCCGACATCGACCACGACACGCGTCCCGTCCGGCAGCAATGGCATCAGCTGCGCCGAATCGAGAATATGCCGGCGCCAAACATCGCCGATGGTGTTGGCGCCGACCAAATTGATCCGGCGATTCCACGCCGTCAGCAACGCGACATAGGCCTGGAGCCGGTCCAGCGTTTCACGTGGAACAGCCACAAGCTTGGCAAAGCCCTCGGCCGTCAGACGGGTCGAAACCGGACGATCGTTGACTTGCAGCATCATGCCGCCGGCCGCCGCACATGGCGCAGCAACGCTACCAGCGCCGCCGGTGTTACCCCCGAAACACGCGCCGCGGCGCCGAGGGTTTCCGGCCGGCTAGCCCGCAGCTTGAGGCGGATTTCCGCCGACAGCGAACCGATGGCGTCATAGTCCAGATCGGCCGGCAGCTTGAGCGCCTCGTCGCGCCGGAAGGCGGCGATTTCCTCGGCCTGGCGCTCGAGATAGCCGGAATAACGGCCGTCGATCTCGAGCTGCGCGGCAATCGGCCGCGGCATCGCGGCCAGTTCGGGCCAAATCGCCGACAGCCGGGCCAGATCGATTTCGGCATAGGCCAGCAGATCGGCCGCCGACCGGCGGATGCCGTCGGCATTGATCGTGAGGCCATGACGGCGCAATTCGCTCGGCGTCATCCTCAGCCGGCGGACCAGGGCGCGGGCGCCATCGAGCGCTTCGGCCTTGGCCGTATAAGCCTGCCGGCGATCAGCACCAACGCAGCCAAGTGCGATACCCATCGGCGTCAAACGCTGGTCGGCATTGTCGGCGCGGAGCGTGAGCCGGTATTCGGCGCGGGACGTGAACATGCGATAGGGTTCGCTTGTTCCACGTGAAACAAGGTCGTCGATCAGCACGCCGATATAGGCGCTGGCGCGGTCGAGGATGAATTCCCGGCCGGCACCGGCGGCCATCAAGCCGGCATTGAGCCCGGCGATCAGGCCCTGGGCTGCCGCCTCCTCATAACCGGTCGTGCCGTTGATTTGGCCAGCCAAGAAAAGCCCAGGAATCCTGCGGGTTTCGAGGGTTGGCCGGAGCTCGCGCGGGTCGACGAAATCGTACTCGATGGCGTAGCCAGGCCGCACCATAGCGGCGCGTTCGAGGCCTGGAATCGTGGCCAGCAGCTCGGCTTGAACGGCCGCCGGCAGCGACGTCGAAATTCCGTTGGGATAGACGGTGTCGTCATCGAGGCCTTCCGGCTCGAGGAAAATTTGATGCCGGTCGCGTTCCGCAAAGCGAACCACCTTGTCCTCGATCGACGGGCAATAGCGCGGCCCGACGCTGTCGATCTGGCCGGAATACATCGGCGCCCGGTGCAGATTGGCGCGGATCAGCGCGTGGCTCGCCGGCGTCGTCGCGGTGATATGGCAGACGATCTGCGGCGTCGTGATGCGCTCAGTTTGGAAGGAAAACGGCTCCGGCGGGTCGTCGCCGGGCTGGACCTCGAGCGCGGACCAGTCGATGGTCTTGCCATCGAGCCGCGGCGGGGTGCCGGTTTTGAGCCGGCCGAGCGCAAAACCGGCTTGCATCAGACTCTGCGCCAGGCGCAGCGAGGGCGGCTCGCCGACGCGCCCGGCGGCGGTCTTGGCTTCGCCGATATGGATGAGCCCGCGCAGGAAAGTGCCGGTGGTGATCACCACGGCACCGGCCAAAAGCCGCGCGCCATCAGCGGTTTCCACCCCCGTGCAACGGCCCACCGTATCGAATATCAGCGCCGCCGCCTCGCCTTCGCGGATCTCCAATCCCGCCCGCGCGGCCAGCAAATCCTGCATCGCCTGGCGATAGAGTTTGCGGTCGGCTTGCGCCCGCGGACCGCGCACGGCCGGACCCTTGCTGCGATTGAGCATGCGGAACTGGATGCCGGCGCGATCGATGGCGCGCGCCATTAGCCCGTCGAGGGCATCAATTTCTCTGACCAAGTGCCCCTTGGCCAGGCCGCCGATGGCCGGATTGCACGACATCTCGCCAATGGTCGACCGGCGATGGGTGAGCAACAGCGTGCGGGCGCCGAGTCGCGCGGACGCATCGGCTGCCTCGCAGCCGGCGTGGCCGCCGCCGATGACAATCACGTCGTACCGGTGCATGGCGGCAATCTACGGATGGCGCCGCAGCGAGTAAAGCCGGGCGCGGCAGGGTTTCACGTGAAACACCAACTCGGGCAGAACGAGTCGGCTCTAGTAATACGAAATACTATTTTTGCGAATCCCAATATCTTGAAAATTCATCCAGATGTCACACAGACTCGGGCCAATATTAACTCGCAAAGGCGGTTGACGGCCGAAATCTGGTAAGGCGAGATCGATTCGACCCCGGAACGTCTCGCGAACCTATACTATATGATGTGGTGTTAACGCTGCCAAATCACGAAATGTTCGTGTTTTTGGCTCACTTTCACTTGCCAATACAGAACTCACGGAACACCACGTCGAGCAGATCCTCCACCCCGACCCGGCCGGTGATGCGGCCCAGCGCCCGTACGGCCTGCCGTAATTCTTCGGCGGCGAGCTCCGGCGCGCTGGCCTGCGGATAGCGGTCGAGCGCCGCGCACGCGGCTTCGAGCGCGTGGCGATGCCGGGACCGCGTGATCAACGGCGCCGCCTCGCCGCCGAAGCGACGTGCGATCTCGGCACCCAGCCGCGCCTCAAGCGCCGCCATACCGGCGCCGGTCGTCACCGAAATTTTGACTGCCGGCCCGGCGCCAAGTGCGTCGGTCCACGCTGCCCCATCGGCCGGCGCGAGGTCCATCTTGTTGGCGACAACGACGGTGTCGGCGTCGATCAGTGCCGCGAGTGAAGTTTTTTCTTTGGGCTTGGTCGCGTCGACGACGACGAGTTTCAGATCCGCTGACGCGGCGCGTGCCCGCGCCCGGCGCACGCCCTCTTCTTCGATCGCGTCACGCGCCTCGCGCAAGCCGGCGGTGTCGGCCAGCGTCACCGGAAATCCCGCGAGGTCGAGCGCGACTTCGATGACGTCGCGCGTCGTGCCGGCGGTCGCGGCGGTGATCGCCACCTCGCGCCGCGCCAGCGCGTTCACCAGACTCGACTTGCCGGCGTTGGGCGGACCGAGCACCGCAACGGCAAGCCCGTCGCGCAGCCGTTCACCGCGGTGGCCATCGGCCAAAAAACGCGCGATTTCACCTTTGATTTCAGCCAGTTGTGCGGCGACCGCGGCGGCGAGATCGGCCGGCAAGCCTTCGTCGGGAAAATCGATTTCGGCTTCGACGCGCGCCTGCGCGCGCAACAGGCGCGTCCGCCAACTTTCATAGAGCCGGCCGGCCTCGCCGGCGATTTGACGCAGCGCCTGGCGCCGTTGCGCCGCGGTTTCCGCCGCGACCAGATCGGCAATGCCTTCGGCTTCGGTCAGGTCGAGCTTGCCGTTGAGGAACGCGCGCCGCGAAAACTCGCCGGGCTCGGCCAAGCGCAAGCCCGGTTGCGCGGCGAGCGCCTCGAGCAGCGCCGACGCCACGGCGCGGCCGCCGTGGACATGGATTTCGGCGACGTCTTCGCCCGTCAGGCTGCGCGGCGCCGGAAAGAACAATGCGAGGCCGCGGTCGATCGGCTCGCCGCTGCGCGGATCGCGGAAACGAGCGACCAGCGCCTGCCGCGGCGTGGGCAGCCGCCCAGCCAGCGCGCGCAACGCGGCGCCGGCGTGCGGCCCGGAAAGCCGCAGCAGCGCGACGCCGGCGCGGCCTGGCGCCGTTGCAAAGGCGTAAATCGTGTCGCCGTCCATAAGCCGGGCGAGTGTGATGCAAAAGCCGGATTGCGGGGATATATAAGTTGCTCGTCAGCCGCGCAGCCGCCGCACAAGAGCCGCACCGCAGCCTGACCGCAGGAGGATGCGCATGTCGGTGCAGTCGCTGTTGAGCTA
>JAGWIH010000211.1 GCA_028866355.1 Alphaproteobacteria bacterium | reverse complement strand
AGTGTCCCGCCGTGAAGTTCGATCAGGCGAAGGCTCAACGGCAGGCCAAGCCCCGCGCCTCCGTTCGTCGGGCTTAGCACATTGCCGGCCCGTCCGAACGGCCGGAATGCCAATTCGATCTCCTCGGCGCTCATGCCGACGCCAGTGTCCGTGATGACGAACGCACAGGCACCGCCCGGAACATAGTCGAGCGCGATCGAAACGCGGCCGCCGTCTTGTGTGTACGTGACCGCGTTCGAAAGTAGATTGACCAGAACCTGCCGCAAGCGCCGCTCGTCGCCGCGAATGCCGAGGTTCTCCAGCACAGCCGGCAACTTGGTTTCGATCGCGATCGATTTCTGCTGCGCACAGAGAGCGACCGCTTCAAGCGCGTCGCCGACGAGCGTGACCGCGGCGGCTTGCCCGTCACGGACATCGACGGCGTTGGCCTCGATCGTCGCGAGATCGAGAATGTTGCCGAGCAATCCGTGGAGATGCTCACCGGCTTTCCAGATATGATTGGCATATTCGGCGTAGGCCGGCGTCCCAATCGGCCCCATGACCTGATCCTTGATCATTTGGGAAAAGCCGATGACGGCGTTGAGCGGCGTGCGCAGCTCGTGACTCATGTTGGCGAGAAAGGCCGACTTGGCGCGGCTTGCCCCTTCGGCCTCGGCAAGCGCGATCTGCAAGGATTCCTTGGTGCGAACCAGTTCGGTGACGTCGACACGCAATCCGGCGCGGCCACCCGACTTCATCCGCCGATCGGTGGCAAGGAAATGACGGCCATCAGCAAGCACGACATCCATCGTGCTCGATGCGGTGCGATGCATTTCGGTGCGGGTCGTTGTCCATTTTGTTTTGAAATCGGCAACATCCTTGAATGTGCCCCGCGCAATGGAATCCGCGATCAAATCCTCGAACTTCATGCCGCGGATATCGGCCATACCGGGATGGGGGAAGGTGCGCCGGAACGCGTCGTTGCAATAGATCAGCCTGTCTTCCCGATCGTATATGACGAAAGGCTGAGGGATGCATTCGATGGCGTCGATCATCCGCGCCTCGCTCTCATGCAACGCGCGTTCGGCCGCCTCGCGCGCGCGCACGTTCGCTGCCGCGGCAATCGCCTGTTCGATCGCGGGTCCGAGCCGTGCGAGGTTCGATTTCAGCACGTAATCGCGAATGCCGAGCTTCAATAGGTCGACCGCGGCCTCGTCGCCCAACGCACCAGTAACGACGATGGCCGGCGTGCCGGGACAGAGTCGCTGCAGGTCCGCGAAGGCGCGCTTGCCGTCGTATCCGGGCACGCCGTAATCGAGCAAAACCGCATCCGGTAAAGTGGTCTCAAGCGCCTCGACAAAGCCCTTTTTCGTATCCACCAGGCGCATCGTGAAGGCGACGCCGCGCTTCGCCAAAGTCCATTGAATGAGCTCGGCATCGTGCGCATCGTCCTCGAGCAGGAGCACGTTGAGCGGTTTGGCATGATGGCTGCTCCCCGAGGCGCCTCGGGCAGCGGCCTCGGGAGGGCTGGCCCAACCGAGCCCTTCGTGGCCGCTATAACCGCGATCGTTCTGCGCGTTCATGTGTTGTCACCCGCGGCCCGCATCAGACCGCCGTAGGGCGGGCGATTGAGCCGCAGCCAATAGCGCGCCACTTCGGCCATCGCGACATGGTATCGGTCGAATTCCACCGGCTTGCTGACGAAACTATTGGCGCCAAGCCGATAGCCGGCGACGATGTCGCAATCTTCGTTCGACGAAGTCAGCACAACGACGGGAATAACCCTCAACGGTTCTTCCTGCCGGATCCTTAGCAGCACGCCGAAGCCGTCGATTTTTGGTAGGCGCAGGTCCAGAAAAACCACCTTGGGCTGGGCGGCTTTATCTCGTCCCGCGTAGGCACCCGTGCAGCAAAGAAAATCGATCGCCTCGGCGCCGTCCTTCGCCCAAAACAAATGGTCGGCGAGACCTTGCCGTTGCAATGCGCGAATACACAATTCGCCGTCGGTCGGGTTGTCTTCGACCAGCATGATTTCGACGGAATCCTGAAGGCGCATCATTGAACTCCTGGTCGCGCCGGCAGCGCAAAATAGAATGTCGCGCCCTTGCCGATCTTGCCCTCCGCCCACACACGCCCGCCGTGCCGGCCGACGATCCGGCGAACGATCGCGAGGCCGATTCCGGTGCCGGGAAACTCGGCGCCGTGCAACCGCTGGAAAACGCCGAACAGCTTGTCCGTGTACTGCATGTCGAAGCCGGCGCCGTTATCGCGGACGTGATACACGATCTCATGGGCCGCGGCCGTTGCCCCGATCGCGATGCGCGCCGCGGTCTTGGACGCCGTGAACTTAATCGCGTTTTCGATCAGGTTGAGCCAGACGTGCTGAAGCAGCTTGGCGTCACCCTGAATTCGCGGCAGCGGCTCGATATCGAATGTCAGCGCGCGTCCGACGCGCGCTCGGGCAAGCGGACCGGCAAGCAAGTCGTTCACCATGGCCGACATGTCGATCGGCGCCAGCGCGATTTCGATCCGTCCGACACGCGCGAACGTCAGGATGTCGTCGATCATCGCGCTCATCTTGGCGGCGCTCTCGCACACCACGCGCAGCACCCGCTGACCTTCGGCCGGCAAGACCGCGCCGTAATCCTCGAGAACGATGCGCGAGAAGCCGTCGATTGCCCGCAGCGGCGCGCGCAAGTCGTGCGATACCGAATAGGAAAAGGTCTCGAGCTCCTTGCTGGCGATCTGAAGTCCTTCGTTGATGCGTTTCAGTTCCGTCGCATGCGCTTCGGCGATCTGCGCACGGTGCGAATTGGCCTGCGCCAATTGGGCGCCGGCCGCTTCGGCCTTCGCCTTGGCCTCGTCGAGATCCTCGAGAATATTGACCATGGCGCTCTGGCCGCTGCGCAGCAATATGTTGTCGCCTCTGAAATCGTCCAGGATGTTGAACACGGCGCTCATGCCGGCGCTAAGGAGATTTCGCTCCTCGTCGAAATCATTGAGGATGTTGAGCGTCGCATGATGGGTCTGGAGGAGGTCGGCCTTCTCCTCGCTCAAATCGTCAAGCAAGTTGAGCATGGCCGACCGCAGCTGTGACCCTTCGCGCGAGACAGGATCCGATTGGCGTGCGAGGGCTGACGGCGCGGATTTCATGGATTAGGACACCGTCGGAGCGGCATGCGATTTCAGCTCCGCGAGTTCCTTTTTCAATTCGATCATCTTCAATTCGCGGCCGATGGTCAGCTTCTGGAACCGTTCGAGCTCCGCGAGCCGTTCAAGCTCGCGCGCGTGCTGCTCGGTCAGCTGGCTTTCCGCCCGTTTCTGGGCGGTGACGTCGCGGGCGGCGGCGAAGACGCCGAGGACGTTGCCGGCGGCGTCTTTATAGACGCTGGCGTTGTAGAGCACGTCGGTGAGCTGGCCGTCGGCGCGCCGGATGGTCAGCGGATAGTCGGTGACGAAGCCTTTGGCGAAGACCTGCTGGTAGCCTTGGCGCGCTTTCTCGGGCTCGGTGAAATAGTTCGAAAAGTCGGCGCCGACCAGCCGTTCGCGCGGCACGCCGGTGACCTTGATGGTGGCTTCGTTGACGTCGGTGATCGTGCCGTCCGGGCTGATGGTGACCAGCGGATCAAGGCTCGCCTCGATCAGCGAACGGGCGTATTCCGAGGCCGAACGCAACTGTTCTTCGGCGCGGCGTTTTTCGGAGATGTCGCTGCTCATCAGCAGATAGCCGATCGGATTGCCGGCGGCGTCGTTGCGGCGCGTGACCACGACGTTGGCCGCAAACCGCGTGCCGTCCTTGCGGACGCGCACGAATTCGCCTTCGGCAAGGCCTTTCTCATGGGCCATCGCCAACAGCCGCTCGACCGCACCGCTGGCGATATCCTCTTTTGTATGCAGGACCTCGGAATTCTGGCCGAGGATTTCGTTTATGGTGTAGCCGTAATTGCGCCGCGCGCCCTCGTTCCACGAAAGGATGCGGCGGTTGAGATCCTTGCCGATGATCGAATATTTGACCGAGCTTTGCAGAACGTTGTCGAGGAAGTTCTTGGTCTCGGCAAAATCCCGCATCAATCGTTCGGATTCGGTGACGTCGCGGGCGGCGGCGAAGACGCCGAGGACGTTGCCGGCGGCGTCTTTATAGACGCTGGCGTTGTAGAGCACGTCGGTGAGCTGGCCGTCGGCGCGCCGGATGGTCAGCGGATAGTCGGTGACGAAGCC
>JAGWIH010000210.1 GCA_028866355.1 Alphaproteobacteria bacterium | reverse complement strand
GGCGGCGAGATCCAGCTCACCGACGCGCTGGCGCAGTTGATTGCCGCCAAGCAGCCGTTTCATGGCTTGCGATTTGCCGGCCGGCGGTTCGATTGCGGCGACAAGGTCGGCTTCCTCGAAGCCAATGTCGCGTTCGCCTTGGCGCGGCCGGAGCTCGGCCCGGCAGTCAAAGAATTCATCAAGCACTACGCGTGAGGTCCGATCCGTGATGCGCACTGGCGAAGGCCATGTCTTCGATCCGACGATCCTGCGCGAGTACGATATTCGCGGCGTCGTCGGCCAGACGCTGTACGAAGCCGATGCGCACGCGATCGGCCGCAGCTTCGGCTCGATCGTCGCCGAGAAAGGTGGCAAGCGGATCGCGGTCGGGCGCGACGGAAGGCTGAGCTCGCCGGCGTTTGAGCGCGCCTTGGTCGATGGACTTACGGCTTCGGGTATCGATGTCGTGCGCATCGGTCTCGGCCCGACGCCGATGCTCTATTTCGCCAGCCATACGCTCGACGTCACCGGCGGCATCATGGTGACCGGCTCGCACAATCCGCCGACGCATAACGGGTTCAAGCTGGTGCTCGACCACAGATCGTTTTTCGGCGCCGAGATCCAGCGGCTCGGCGCCATCGCCGCGGCCGGGCGTTTTTCCACCGGCAAAGGCAGCGTCGTCGAGAAGCCGGTGCTGACCGATTACGTGAAACGGCTCGCCGCCGATTATCGCGGCGGTCCGCGTGCCCTGTCGGTGGTATGGGACGCGGGCAACGGCGCGACCGGCGAGGCGTTGCAGCTCTTGGTCAAGGCGCTGCCCGGTCGCCATGCGCTGCTCAACGAGACGATCGACGGCCGTTTCCCCGTCCATCATCCCGATCCGACCGAGCCCAAGAACCTGAAGCAGCTCCAGCAAACCGTGTTGCAGGAGAAAGCCGATCTCGGCATCGCCTTCGACGGCGACGGCGACCGTATCGGCGTCGTCGACGGGCAGGGGCGAATTCTCTGGGGCGATCAGTTCATGATCCTGCTCGCCGGCGAGATCATCGCCAAGCAGCCGGGCGCCACGATCATTGCCGACGTCAAAGCGAGCCAATCGCTGTTCGACGAGATCAAGCGGATCGGCGGCACGCCGTTGATGTGGAAAACGGGACATTCGCTGATCAAGGCCAAGATGGCCGAGATCCACGCGCCGCTCGCGGGCGAGATGAGCGGCCACATCTTTTACGCCGACGGCTATTACGGCTACGACGACGCGCTTTATGCCGCCGTGCGACTGCTCGGCATCATCGCCCGCGGCGGCGATAGCTTGGCCGCGCTGCGCGACCGCATGCCGGCGGTGGTCAACACGCCGGAGCTGCGGTTTCCATGTGCGGAAGACCGCAAGTTCAAGGTGGTCGACGAAGTGCGCGCGCGGCTCAAGGCGGCCAAGGCCGATGTCGCGATCGTCGACGGTGCGCGCGTCAAAACGGCTGACGGCTGGTGGCTGTTACGGGCGTCGAACACCCAGGACGTGCTCGTGGCGCGCGCGGAAGGCCGCGATCAAGCGGCCTTGGAGCGGTTGAAGGGGTCGCTCGCCGAGCAACTCAAGGCCAGCGGTATTACGCCGCCGCCCGAATTCTACGGCCGCGAATCAGTCTAGTTGCTGGTGTCGGCTTCGGCCGACGTCGACGGATTGGCGTCGGCGGCGGGCGCCGCCGGAGCCGTCATCGGCGTTGCCGGAGCTGTGGTCGGCGCCGCGGCGGGCGTGGCCGCCGGCGCCGGCAGGTGCAAATCAAGCGGCCGCGGCGTCGGCATGGCCGCGGCGATCGCCTGGATCGGCGCGATGACGGCACACAATTTGTGTCCGTGCGGCTTTTCGCGCAACACGCGGCAGGCATGTTCGGCCTCGCGTTGCGTGAACCCGGCGATGCGCGCGCGGAACAGCGGTTCTTTGTCACCCGCCGCCGGCGGCACCACGTGCCCGGCCTTTGTCGGCAAGCGGAGCCGCGCAAGCGCGAGCTTGGCTGCATGCTCGGCCGCGCTTTGGTTGCCGAAGGCGCCGACTTGAATCTCCCACGTATGGCTGTTCTTCAGCGCGCGGAGCGTCGGCGCCGGCGGCTTCGGCGCCGGCTGCGGTACCGCCGCTTCGGCATTTTGCACCGGGTTGAGCTCCGCCATCGGTGACGGCGCGGCGGCCGTCGCCGTGGCGTTGGTCGCATTGTCATTGCTCGCGGTTCGCAGCGCGGTATCGGCGGCCGGCACGATGCCGGCGAAGGCGTCGTCGAGCAGACCGGCCATCTGCAAGTCGCGCGAATGGGCCGAGCTGCCGCCCATGATGACGCCGATCAGCCGCCGCCCGTTGCGCACCGCCGATGCCGCCAAATTGAAGCCCGAGGCATGGATGTAACCGGTCTTGATGCCGTCCATGCCGGCGAAACTCGCCATCAGATGGTTATGCGTGTCGTAGACCGTGCCCCGATAGGTGAATTCCTCCGTCGCGAAGAAACGGTATTCGGTCGGATAGTCGCGCCATAGCGCTCGCGCGAGCGTCGCCAGATCGCGTGCGGTGCTCATGTTTGGCGGTGTGGGCAGGCCCGACGCGTTGCGGAACGTGGTCGCCGTCATGCCCAAGGTGTGCGCCGTAGCAGTCATGCGCCGGGCGAACGCTGATTCGCTGCCGGCGAGATTTTCGGCGATCGTCACCGCGGCGTCGTTCGCCGAATGCGTGACGATCGCAAGGATCAGGTCGCGCACAGCGATACGTTGACCGGGACGCAGGCCGAGCTTCGACGGCGCCTGCCGCGCCGCGTGCGCCGACACGACAAATTCACTATTGAGCGAGACCTTGCCCTGCTCCAACGCGCCGAACGCGAGATAGAGCGTCATCATCTTCGTGAGCGACGCCGGGTAATCGGGGCGGTCCGCGTTGTGTTCGCTCAGCACCTTGCCGGTTTGCGCGTCGATGATGATCGATGAGGTATCACCGGGCGGATAAGGCGAGCGCAGCGTGTGGCCCTTCGCGAACACCGGCTGCGCCATAACGAAAAAGAGAAGAAAAACGGCACAGGTAACAATCCACCCGCGCCGGCATCGCGCACACCGTTGTGACGCCGCGGCAATCATTCTGCTTTCACCCACAAACAACTATTCCCCCGAAAACTTAACACCCCCAAGCACCTGCGTGCGTTGCAAACGAAAACAAACCGACGCCTGAAGGCCTTGGAACAGATTAGAAATTCGGTGAATCTCTGTCCAGCTATTCCGACTTTCTCCGGTAAAGTTTTCGGAGAGGCAGGAACGTGCGCGTGATTGCGACGGCCTTGGACACTCACCGTGACCGGCGCATTTCCATGGCGAACCGCTGGGTTGGCGCGTCCTACGCACCCTCTCTTGACACACGGTACTGACACACGAGCGTGGCACTATGCCCTTGTTGCAGCGCAGCAAGAGACCTGGATCGTGCCGCGTCGCGTAATCGATTCGTGAGCAGGAGATCCCAATGAGTTCCAAACCCAAGAAACCCGCAGCGAAGATGATGCCGCCACAAGCCAACGCCGCAGAGGCGAAACGCGCGGCCACAACCGCCGCGGCGCCGGCACGCGGCTATTACGACGAGTTCGCGGCGCTATCGCGCGAGAATTTCGACGCGGTCCTCAAGGCCAATGCGGCTTGGGCCGACGGTGTCGAGGCGATTGCCAGCGAAGCGGTTGGCTGTGCCCGCGAAACCCTTGCGGTGACCGGGGCGGCGACCATGGAACTGCTTGCCGCGCGGACGCTCGACCGTGTCATCGAGATCCAGACCGGTCTCGCAAAGACCGCGCTCGAAGCGCTGGTCGAACGCACCACGCGTCTGTCGGAGCTCGGTGTCGCGCTTGCCAACGACACTTGGGCGCCGCTCTCGATGGCGGCGTCGAAACAACCCTGACCGAGCTGGCGCAGCCGTTCACGGCCTGTGTTGCTCCGACGGCGACAGGCGAACGGCTTGCAGGTTAGCGCCCAGGCCGCTCGCGCCGAACTTGTCAGGGTGTTAACGAGCGGACCGTAGACTAAGAAATGCGGCCGGAAGGCGCGCGACGGCGTGTAATTGCCCCTTTTACGCCGTCGCAGGCATCCAATATCATGGCCAAGATGGTCAGGGTGGGGTGTGGAGTCGCGTTCGATCAGGCAGTTCGTGCGATGAGCGATATCGAGAAACGCAACGGCAACGAAGGGCCGTCGACGGGCGTCATCGTCAAGGCGAAGCCCAAGACGAAAAAGCCTTCGATGTACAAAGTC
>JAGWIH010000209.1 GCA_028866355.1 Alphaproteobacteria bacterium | reverse complement strand
CGGAGCTTTTCGCTCGCCCGTTCGTCGGCGGTTTCGAGCGCGGTCATTTCACCACCAGATCGTCGCGGTGGATCATTTCGTCGCGGCCACGGTAGCCGAGGATGGCCTCGATTTCACCGCTTTTGTGCCCGGCGATGGCGCGCGCATCCGTGCTCGAATAGGCCGAGAGACCGCGGGCGAGCTCGTGCCCATCCTTGGCGCGGACGATCACGGCGTCGCCGCGCTCGAATTCGCCTTCGACGCGGGTCACGCCGGCCGGCAGCAGGCTGGTGCCGCGCTTCAATGCACGCGCGGCGCCGTCGTCGATCACCAGCACGCCGGCCGGATTGACTGCGCCAGCGATCCAGCGCTTGCGCGCCGTCAACGGTTCGGCCGCCGGCAAAAACCAAGTTGCGCGCGTGCCTTTGTCGAGCGCGGCGAGCGCGTGCAGCGTTTCGCCCTTGGCGATGGCCATGCGGCAACCGGCGGCCAAGCAGATGCGCGCCGCCGCGAGCTTGGTCACCATCCCGCCCGATGACGAGCCCGGCGGCGCCTGGCCGGCCATGGCCTCGATCTCCGGCGTGATCTCGCGGCATTCCGGCACATGCTTGGCGGATTTATCGCGGCGCGGATCGGCGGTGTAGAGGCCGTCGATATCGGACAATAGGACCAGCGTGTCGGCGCTGATCATCTGCGCCACGCGCGCCGCCAATCGGTCATTGTCGCCGAACCGCAGCTCGGCCGTCGCCACGGTATCGTTTTCGTTGATCACCGGCATGGCTTCGAGCGCCAGCAGTTGCTCGATGGTGGCACGCGCATTGAGATGACGGCGACGTTCCTCGGTGTCCTCGGGTGTGAGCAGGATCTGCGCCACGACGATGCCGTGCTTCGCGGCGGCGTCCTGATAGACATGCGCGAGGCGAACCTGGCCGGCCGCGGCCGCGGCCTGTTTCTCTTCCAGCCGCAAGGGACCGGGCGGCAATTTAAGGTGGCGGCGGCCGATGGCGACCGCGCCCGAGGTGACGATCACCACCGACGTGCCGGTCTTGCGCAAGGCGGCGATATCCGCCATCAGCGCCTCGAGCCAAGCGCGCCGCGGCGCACCGGTCTTGTCATCGGCCAGCAAAGCCGAGCCGATCTTGACGATGAGGCGCTTCGAGGCGGCGAGCGTCTGGCTCATTCGGCCTCCGCCGCCTCGGCGGCTGTCCGCGTTGCTTCTTGTTGTCGCGCCGTACGGACGACGGCGGCAACCGCCTGCATCACGTTGGCGACGCCGGCGCTTGTTGCTGCGGACATGACCAACGGTTCGCGGCGGCTGGCGCGCTTGAGCGCCTTGCGCTTCTTCTCCATCTCCGCGGCCGGGACCGCATCCGCCTTGTTGAGCGCGATCAGTTCGGTCTTGTCGACGAGACCGTGGCCATAAGCTTCGAGCTCGGCGCGGATGGTGCGCCAGGCACCGACGACGTCGTCGAGCGTCGCATCGATCAGATGGAGGATAGCGGCGCAACGTTCGACATGGCCGAGGAAACGGTGGCCGAGGCCGGTGCCTTCGCTGGCGCCCTCGATCAGCCCGGGTAGGTCGGCGAGCACGAATTCCTCGTCGTGCACGCGTACAACGCCGAGCTGCGGCTTCAACGTCGTGAACGGATAGTCCGCGATCTTCGGCTTGGCGCGCGACACCGCGGCAAGCAGGGTCGATTTACCGGCGTTGGGCAAGCCGACGAGGCCGGCATCGGCGATCAGTTTGAGACGCAGCCAAATCCAGCGCTCTTCGCCGGGCCAACCCTTGCCGGCCTTGCGCGGCGAGCGATTGGTTGCACTTTTGTAATGCGCGTTGCCGAAGCCGCCGTCGCCGCCTTTGAGCAGC
Organism: Alphaproteobacteria bacterium; assembly: GCA_028866355.1. Classification (GTDB taxonomy): domain Bacteria; phylum Pseudomonadota; class Alphaproteobacteria; order ATCC43930; family CGMCC-115725; genus REEB95. Next base: position 2,397 of record JAGWIH010000209.1, on the reverse strand, counting down.
ACGCGGCGTTCGCCGACGCGCTTGAGGTCGAGCAGGACGTTCTCGTTGTCTTCGTCCAGAATCTGAGTGCCGGCCGGCACACGCAGCACCAGCGATTCACCGTCGGCGCCGGAGCGATTGGCGCCCATGCCGTGATGGCCGCCTTCGGCTTTGAAGTGCTGTTGGTAGCGATAGTCGATCAGCGTATTGAGGTTGGCGACGGTCTCGATGACGATGTCGCCGCCGCGGCCGCCGTCGCCGCCGTCGGGTCCGCCGAACTCGATGAATTTTTCACGACGAAAACCCACCGCGCCGGCACCGCCGTCGCCGCTCTTGAGAAAGATCTTGGCCTGATCCAGGAATTTCATCGGATTTCGGCCGCCTGTCCCCCAAACGAAAAGGGGGAATGCGGCCATTCCCCCTTTGCATTCAATCTAGCGCGTCGCGCCGGTTCGGGTGAAGGGCCTACTCCGCAGCCTCCGCCGGGCCCGGCTCGACCGACACGAACGTCCGTCCGGCGCTGGTCGTATGGAAGCGCACGGCGCCTTCGGTCAGCGCGAACAGCGTGTGGTCGCGGCCTTGGCCGACGTTGCGGCCGGCATGAAATTTCGTGCCGCGCTGCCGCACCAAGATGTTGCCCGGCACGACGATCTCGCCGCCGGCGCGCTTCAATCCGAGGCGGCGGCCGCGTGAATCGCGACCGTTACGCGATGATCCGCCGGCTTTCTTGTGCGCCATGAGCGCTCTCCTTAGCCGGCCCGAATGCCGGTGATGCGCAGAACGGTCATCGCCTGGCGATGGCCGTTCTTGCGGCGGTAGTTGTGGCGACGCCGTTTCTTGAACACTAGCACCTTGTCGCCGAGCTTGTGTTCGAGGACCTTGGCGGTGACCGACGCGCCGGCGACCAGCGGCGCACCGGCTTTCGCTTCCTTGCCTTCGTCGCCGAGGATGAGAACCTCGTCGAGCGTCACGTTCGAACCCGGCTCGCCCGTGAGCTTCTCGACGAAGATCACGTCGTCCTTGGCGACTCGGTATTGCTTGCCGCCGGTGCGGATGACAGCGTACATGGCGCGCCCTGAAAAAGAGAACGGACGGGACCGGCCCATCCGTTGGCGCGGACTATAGCCGGGAAGCGGCGCCTGTCAACGGTTTTGCGCCGCCCGTGGGCGGTTTTGTCCAGCTTTTGCGGAGGCTTAGCGGAGGGCATCGCGCCATTCGGTCACGGTCAACGAGGCGTGTTTGCGGCATTGCGGGCGCTTAGGCGGCTGGTTTAGGCTCCGCGCCCTGCGGAGAGGTGCCGGAGCGGTCGATCGGGGCGGTCTCGAAAACCGTTGTGCCCTTTGCTGGGTACCGTGGGTTCGAATCCCACCCTCTCCGCCATTTTTACTACGTATTATTTTTCAACGGCTTAGAAGGCGATTTTTCCGGATTCCCCACCTGTTTTCCCCACCTGTCGAAAGATGGCAGCAAAAAAAGTTGAAGGACACATAACGCACAGGCTGCCGGACGACCAACGAGTTCTGGCCGCAGTCGGCGAAATCGCATTGCGCCATGGTCAACTCGACAATCAGTTACGGATGCTGGTCAAAGACCTCACCGACGTGACTAAGGAGGAGGCACTAGACGCGACGGCCCGAGAAGGCTCCCGTGAATTGCGAGACCGAATAAATAAACTCGCAAAACGCCGCCTCGGCGAGGGCGCACCGCTTGTTAGGCTGCAAGCGCTATTGGCCCGAGCAGCGCGCGCTACCGCAAAGCGCAACGAACTATTACACGGTGTTTGGGGAATGGATTTAGATCGCGATGTATTGATGATTAGAGACGAAAGTCACGCGTTCAAACGCGCCCCAAGCGCCCCTCAACTGGAACGGTTGAGCGAGACAATCACTGATGTATTAGCCGACATGGTTCAAGCGCGGGTGAACGGCGGATTTCTCAACGATGCGCTGCAAAAAACTTCAAAAGGTGCGTAGCTAGCGTTCTTTCTCACGTCCCGGGCGATGGGCGCTGTAGATATGTAGCGAGTTTTTGCCCTAGAGCGGCTTCTGCATCACGTAGCTGCTTCGAGTGACTCATCCTGATCCACCGTCTTGGTGTCGTGGGTATGGGATAACGGCCGGCCCATAACACGTACGGCTCCAGGTCAGCTAGCACACGCAACTCGATTCTCGATAGACGCAGACCCTTTATTTTCCGCGCATAGTCTCGGAGCCCGTGTCGCGCAAAATCTGGATTCAATCGCCGATTTCGGATAACTGGCTCACTGCCCTCCGCAATCAGTATCCCCTTTATCAAATTTTCTATCGCAAATCCCATCAACATGCGAAAGACGGGGATGTATCGCCAATCGGTGATGTCTCGCTTCTTAGTCCAATCCATACCGTCCGCAGCCTTCTGCAACACGGACGCCATGTACAA
>JAGWIH010000208.1 GCA_028866355.1 Alphaproteobacteria bacterium | reverse complement strand
TGAGCCGAGCGAAGGCCCGCAACCCGTGCTCAACCGCCCGAATCGGCTGTCGGTATAGCGAATTTCCCAAGGGAGGACCCGCGATGCAAGCCGCCACTGCCGCCTCGCCCTCGCGCCGCACCGTCGGTTTGCTGACCAGTGGCGGCGATTGCGCCGGCCTCAACGCCGTGATCCGCGCGGTCGTGGCACGGGCGCAAGGCCTCGGCTGGACCGTGCACGGCATCCATCAAGGCACGCTCGGCTTGATGCGACGGCCGGTGGCCTTCACAACGCTCGATCAAACGCGCGCCGGCGCCAACATCCTGCACCACGGCGGCACGATCCTCGGCACCACCATTACCGGCAATCCGTTCGCCTTTCCGGCGGCGGACGGCACTACCACGGACCGGTCGGCCGAGGCGATTGAGGGCGTGCGGTTGATGGGACTCGACGCCGTGATCGGCATCGGCGGCGACGGCAGCTTCGCCATTTTGCGCCGGCTGGCGCAGCAGGGCGGCATACCTTTGGTTGGCATCCCCAAGACGATCGACAACGACGTCGGCGCAACCGAGCGCTCGGTCGGTTATGACACGGCGGTCATGGTGGCAACCGAAGCGCTCGACCGGCTGACACCGACGGCGGCGAGTCACGCGCGCGTCATGGTGCTCGAAGTGATGGGCCGCGACGCCGGTCATATCGCGCTGGCTGCCGGCATCGCCGGTGGCGCCGACGTCATTCTGATTCCGGAAATCAACTATCGTGTCGAAAGCATCGCCGCGCACATCGAAGCGCTTCGCCGCAACGGCCGCAATTTTGCGCTGGTGGTGGTGGCCGAAGCGGTTCCCGACCACACCGGCGAGCGCGTCCGCCGCCAGCAGGCAAGCGGCGCTTTCACCTACGGCGGCATCGGCGAGATTGTCGCGCACGCGATTGCCACGCGCACCGGCGCCGAGACCCGCGTTACCGTGCTCGGCCACGTCCAGCGCGGCAGCCCGCCGACCTGGAACGACCGGTTGATCGCGCAGGCTTTCGGCGTGCATGCGGTCGACCTGGTCGCGGCCGGACGCTACGACCGTATGGTGGCCTGGCAGAATCGCCGCGTCGTCGACGTGCCGCTGGCCGACATTATCGATCGACCGCAAACCGTCGAAGCCGATAGCCCGCTGGTCCGCACTGCACGCGGCCTCGGCATTTGTCTGGGCGACAGCTGAAGCGGCGACTCGCCTTAAAATGCGTCTAAAACGCGCGCATGCCGCCGCGACAGAAAATTTCGCCAAATGTCACTTGGACGGTTCCGCCGCGCGGCGTTAGTCTTGTCGAACTCTTTGATGTCATTTCCGCCCAGCTTCTGGAGGAGCCATGACGTTGGAAGATCGTATCGAGGAGCTTCGCAGTCGTCACCGCACCCTTGAAGACCAGATCGACCGCGAACGCCATCGACCGTTCCCCAGCATCGAATCCCTCTCCACCCTGAAGCGCCAGAAACTCCGAATAAAAGACGAAATCACCGAGCTCGAACACGCGCGCTAGTTTCGCGCGGCTGTTGACGGCTGCGGTTTAGCGCACCGGCGCGAGCAGTACGGTTGCGTCGACATTGACGCTGACTGTCGCGTCGCCGGTTGCCGCGACCGGCGGCGGCATGCTGCTGGACGCGGGTGCAGCCGCAGCCATGAAACGGATCGGCATCGGCGGCACTGACGCGTTACCGACGCGCAGCTCGGCATAGCGTTCGACGTGAGTGCCGAGCGTTGCGGCGATACGATCGGCGCGGGCACGGAGATCCTTCAACGCGGTATCGGTCAGCTCGTCCTGCGCGGCTTTGGCCGCGGCCGGCGAAAGCGCCGCCGTCAGGCTCGACAACGCCAAGCCCTGTCCTTGCAGGGTGCCAACCAGGTTCAGCAACGCCGCGAAGTCCCCCGATTTGAGGCGAAGCGCCTGGCTGCCGTGCCAGCGCGTCGGGTTTCCTTTGGCGTCGCGCTCCTGATAGACCGAATAACCGGTGGTTTCGACGGTGACTCCCGCCACGGTCTTGGCATGGACGAGTGCCGCGGCCATGCGGCGATTGACGTCGGCCTGAACGCGCGCCGCATTGGCGTCCATCGCATCGACCCGCAGCTCGGCCTCAAGCTGGTCGCGCGGCAGAGTCTTATCCGCGTGCGTCGACAGCGTCAGGGCCGTGCCCGATGGCGGCGGCGCCGGCTGCGCGCAAACTGGCGCGACGGCCGCAACGAGCAACGCGGCGGCAAGCGAAGCGGGACGGATCATTTGAGGCCTCTGGCTTGTTCACGCAGCACGAATTTCTGGATCTTGCCCGTCGAGGTTTTGGGCAACGGCCCGAAGACGATTGTCTTGGGCACCTTGTAACCCGCCATGTTGGCGCGGCAAAAGCCGATAATGTCGTCGGCCGTCGCCTGCGCCTCGGCCTTGAGCGTGACGAAGGCGCAGGGCGTCTCGCCCCATTTCTCGTCCGGCCGCGCCACCACCGCCGCCTCCATCACCGCCGGATGGCGATAGAGCACGCTTTCGACCTCGATGGTCGAGATGTTCTCGCCGCCCGAGATGATGATGTCTTTCGAACGGTCCTTGACCTCGATATAGCCGTCGGCATGCGCGACGCCGAGGTCGCCGGTGTGAAACCAGCCGCCGGCGAAGGCCTCGGCCGTCGCCTTCGGGTTCTTGAGATAGCCCTTCATCACGATATTGCCGCGCATGAAGACCTCGCCCATGGCCGCCCCGTCGCGCCGCAACGGCGCCAGCGAACGCGGATCGGCCACCATGAGGCCTTCGAGCACCGGATAGTTGACGCCTTGGCGTGCCTTGAGCGCGGCCCGCTCCGGCGCCGGCCGCGCATCCCATTCGTCGTGCCAGGCGCAGACCACCGAGGGGCCATAGACCTCGGTCAAGCCGTAGACATGCGTGATGGCGAAGCCGCGCTTCTCCATGCCTTCGATCACCGCGGCGGGCGGCGCCGCGCCCGCCGTCATCATGGCGATGCGCCGGCCGAAATCGCGCTTCAATTGCGACGGCGCGTTCAACAGAAAATTCATGACGATCGGCGCGCCGCACAGATGCGTGACGCCGTGCTCGGCGATCGCCGTGTAGATGGCGCCGGCCTCGACCCGGCGCAAACAGACATGCGTGCCGGCGAGCGCGGTTACGGTCCACGGAAAGCACCAGCCGTTGCAATGGAACATCGGCAGCGTCCAGAGATAGACCGGATGCGGCGGCATGTTCCAAACCATCGCGTTGCCGAGCGCGTTCAGGTAGGCGCCGCGATGGTGATAGACGACGCCTTTCGGGTTGCCCGTCGTTCCGGATGTGTAATTCAGCGCGATTGCGTCCCATTCGTCGTCCGGCTCGCGCGCGGCGAACGCCGGATCGCCGGACGCCAGGAATTTTTCGTAATCCATGTCGCCAAGCAGCTTGCCCGGCGGCGCCAAGGCATCGTCGATATCGATCACCAGCGGCCGCTTTTTGACGGCGGCCAGCGCCTTTTCGATCACTGGCGCGAATTCGCGGTCGGTGATCAGAACCTTGGCCTCGCCGTGCTCGAGAATGAAGGCGATCGTGGCGGCGTCGAGCCGGGTGTTGAGCGCGTTGAGCACCGCGCCCGTCATCGGCACGCCGAAATGCGCCTCGAACGCTTCCGGCGTGTTGGCGGCCATCACCGCGACGGTGTCGCCCTTGCCGATGCCCTGCCGTTGCAGCGCGCTGGCGAGACGCCGGCAGCGTTCATCGCTTTGCTTCCATGAATACCGCCGCGTGCCGTGCACCACCGCCAGGCGGTCGGGATAGATCGCCGCCGCCCGCGCGATGAACCCCAGCGGCGACACTGGCACGTAATTGGCCGGATTGCGGTCGAGCCCGATGTCGTAAGCGCTTCCCATGGCGTCGCGTCCTGCGGCTTCACAAAGCGCTGCCTTTGCCGCACAGTTGTAAGGGGAGAAACCGCCCATGACCAGCCGCTATGCCGCGGCCCACCGCCGCTCGCTGGTCGACCGGGAAGGATTCTGGGCCGAAGCCGCCCAGGCGATCGACTGGGAAAAGCGGTGGGATACCGTGCTGGACGCGAGCCGACCGCCCTTCTACCGCTGGTTCAAGGGCGGACGGCTCAACACCTGCTTCAACGCCCTCGACCGCCACGTCGACGGCGGCCGCGCGCAGCAGACTGCGCTGATCTACGACAGTCCGGTCACCGGCACGGTGCGGAAATTCAGCTATCGCGAACTACGCGATCAGGTCGCGCTGCTGGCCGGCGCGCTGCGCATGCACGGCGTCAAGAAGGGCGACCGCGTGCTGCTCTACATGCCCATGGTTCCCGAGGCGG
>JAGWIH010000005.1 GCA_028866355.1 Alphaproteobacteria bacterium | reverse complement strand
TTCCGGCGGTCTCGCTGCCGCGCGATGGCGCGGTGCCGCCGCCGGCCTTGACGCCGGCGCAACGTCGCGCCGGCACCGTCCGGCGCACCCTGGCGGCGCACGGTCTGGTCGAGGCGGTCAGCTTCTCGTTCCTGGCGCTCAAGGATGCGGCCTTGTTCGGCGGCGCCGCCGCAAACATGACGCTGCTCAACCCGATCAGCGCCGATCTCGACGCGATGCGGCCGTCGATCCTGCCCAACCTGCTGGCCGCCGCGCGGCGCAATGCCGATCGTGGCCTGGCCGATGTCGCGCTGTTCGAACTCGGACCGCAGTATCGCGATGATACGGAGACAGGCCAGGACCTGGTCGCCGCCGGCATTCGCGCCGGCGCCGTGCGGCCGAAGACGTGGAACGAACCGGCGCGCGCGGCGAGCGTGTTCGATGCCAAGGAAGATGCGCTCGTGGCCTTGGCCGCCGCCGGCGTCGCGTCCGATGCGATGCAACTCGAGGCGTCGGCGCCGGATTGGTACCACCCTGGGCGGTCCGGCACCCTGCGCCAAGGACCGAAGGTGCTGGCGACATTCGGCGAAATCCATCCGGGCGTGCTGCGGTCGATGGCGGTCGAGGGCCCGGTCGCGGGCTTCGAGGTGTTTCTCGACGCCGTGCCCGAACCGCGCGCCAAGGGCACCGCGCGCCCCTTGCTCAAGCTGTCGCCGTTCCAGCCGGTGAGCCGCGACTTCGCCTTCGTCGTCGACGCCGAGGTGTCGGCGGAAACGCTATTGCGCGCGGCGCGCGGCGTCGACCGCAAGCTGGTGTCAGAGGTTCGGTTGTTCGACCTTTATCAGGGCAAGGGCCTGCCCGACGGCAAGAAATCGCTCGCGATCAGCGTCACCTTGCAGCCGACCGAAGCGACGCTCACCGACGCGGAGATCGAAGGTTTCTCGGCCAAGCTGGTCGCCGCGGTCGAAAAAGCCACCGGCGGGAGTTTACGGTGCTAGACCGAAGGCTTCGATAGCTGTCTCGAGTATTTTGGTGCACTGAGGGCCAAGCTCGATTTTTTCCAGCGGAGCGCAAATGGAGTCATGGCCCTTACCTATCTACGTAATGAACCTCGATCGGAGCAAGGACCGATGGTTATCGTTCGAAAAACGTAATAGTCATCTGAAGCAATATGTTTCTCGGTTCGCGGCGGTCGATGGAAAGAACGCCTCAAGAGATCTGTTGGCGAATCAAGGCATCATCGCCCGCGACCTCCAGTACAACGATGGAGCGTTGGGAAGTGCTCTGTCGCATCTCACATTGTGGAATTTGGCGATCGAGCGGAACCAGGCGATTACGATTTGCGAAGACGATGCGATTTTCAACCTCGGATTTATCGCAGCAGCGGAACCATTGGTCAAGACACTCCCGAAAGATTGGCACGTCATGTTTTGGGGATGGAATTTTGATTCGATCGTTTGGTTTGATGTGATACCGGGAGTCACGACTTGCGTGGGCCAGTTCGATCAGCAGCGCATGAGGAAAGGTGTTGAAGCGTTTCAGTCCGCAAACTTGAACCCGCAGCTGTTTCGGCTTTTTCAGGCATTTGGCATGCCCTGTTATTCGATTTCTGTTGCAGGCGCGCAGAACATGAAGCGGTTCTGTCTGCCGTTCCGGAATATAGACGTCCCGATCCCTGGCCTCGGTCGCACTCTGCCAAATCGCGATCTAGGCGTTGTGGTCAACGACGTTTTTCCAAAGATCAACACGTTTGTGAGTTTTCCGCCCTTGGTCGTCACGCCAAACGACCACAATATTTCGACTGTACAAACCACGTCTGCCCAGATTCGCTAAGATGATGCCGGGTGCCATTCGCTCATGACTGATCTCGCGCATATCCGTAACTTCGCGATCATCGCCCATATCGACCACGGCAAGTCGACGTTGGCCGACCGGCTGATCGAATTCTGCGGCGGGCTGGAGAGCCGCGAGATGCGCGCCCAGGTGCTCGACAGCATGGATATCGAGCGCGAGCGCGGCATCACCATCAAGGCGCAGACCGTGCGGCTCAACTACACCGCCAAGAACGGCGAGAAGTACGAGCTCAACCTGATGGACACGCCGGGCCATGTCGATTTCGCCTACGAGGTCAGCCGGTCGCTGGCGGCCTGCGAAGGTTCGCTGCTGGTGGTCGACGCCAGCCAGGGTGTCGAGGCGCAAACCTTGGCCAACGTCTACCAGGCGATCGACGCCGGGCACGAGATCGTGCCGGTGCTCAATAAGATCGACCTGCCGGCGGCCGAGCCGCAACGCGTGCGCGAACAGATCGAGGAAGTGATCGGCATCGACGCCTCGGGTGCAGTCGAGATTTCGGCCAAGACCGGCATCAACATCGAAGGTGTGCTGGAAGCCTTGGTCGAGCGTTTGCCCCCGCCCAAGGGTGACGCCGCCGCGCCGCTGAAGGCCTTGCTGGTCGATAGCTGGTACGATTCCTATCTCGGTGTGGTCATCCTGGTGCGCGTGAAGGACGGCGTGATGAAGCCGGGCCTCAAGGTTCGCTTCATGGCGACCGGCGCCACCCATACGGTCGACAAGGTGGGCGTGTTCACGCCCAAGCCCCTGCCGGTGACCGAACTGGGGCCGGGCGAGATCGGCTTCATCACCTCGGGCATCAAAACGGTGGCCGATTGCAAGATCGGCGACACCATCACGGAAGATCGCCGGCCGGCCGCCGCGCCGCTGCCCGGCTTCAAGCCGTTGCAGCCCGTGGTGTTCTGCGGCCTGTTCCCAGCCGACGCCGCGGATTACGACCATCTCCGTGACAGCCTGTCCAAATTGCGGCTCAACGATGCCAGCTTCGAATACGAGCCCGAAACCTCGGCGGCGCTGGGCTTTGGCTTCCGCTGCGGATTTCTGGGATTGCTGCACCTCGAGATCATCGAGGAGCGGCTGGAGCGCGAATTCAATCTCGACCTGATCCCGACCGCGCCGTCGGTGGTCTATCACATCCATCAGCGCGACGGCTCGATGGTGGCGCTGCACAATCCCGTGGACATGCCTGACCCGGTGAAGATCGACCATCTCGAAGAGCCGTGGATCAAGGCGACCATCCTGGTGCCCGATGATTATCTCGGCAGCGTGCTGGCGCTGTGCGAGGAACGGCGCGGCGTGCAGAATGACCTGACCTATGCCGGCAAGCGCGCGATGGTGGTCTATCGCCTGCCGCTGAACGAGGTGGTGTTCGATTTCTACGACCGCCTCAAATCCGTGTCGCGCGGCTATGCCAGCTTCGATTACCAGATGGACGGGTACGAGGCTGGTGATCTGGTGCAGATGAACATCCTCGTCAACAGCGAGCCCGTCGACGCACTCGCCACGATCGTGCATCGCAGCCAGGCCGAACGCCGCGGCCGCGCCATGTGCGAACGACTGAAGGAATTGATTCCACGCCAGCTTTTCCTGATCGCCATCCAGGCGGCGATTGGGAGCCGCGTCATCGCGCGCGAAACAGTGAAGGCGCTGCGGAAAGACGTGCTCGCCAAATGCTATGGCGGCGACGTGACGCGCAAACGCAAGCTTCTGGAAAAGCAGAAGGAAGGCCGCAAGCGGATGCGCCAGTTCGGCAAGGTCGACATCCCGCAATCCGCCTTCATCGCCGCGCTCAAGATGGGCGACGAGTAGCGCCAACCCCGGTTTGGTTAACGACGTCTAACCATGACGCGCACGCGCGTCGCGGCGGCAAGGTTACCGCGTAAATACCCTGTTCACGTCTCAATGTTATGGAAAGTGCGCGGGTTTCGCGCCCGCCGACCACTCTGCCGGAACCTTGCTGCCATGCTGCGTCATTCCGAATTGCGTGAAGCCGCCCAGTTGATGATTCGTCGGCACGGCACGGGCGCTTCGATCAAGGCCGGCTTCCGCGCCGCTTCGTTGATGGAAAGCGGCGACGCCGGCGCGGCCGCGATCTGGGTTGATATCATCTCCGAGATCAACCGCATCCGTGCCGAGCTGCGCGACCATTATTCCGGTCTGCCGCTCGATCCGCCGATTGCCGGACCCGAGATCGGCAGCCAGGTGGCCTAACCACGTCCGCCGCCCGGCGGTTGCGTCCGTTTCCCCGCTTCATTAGGCTTCGCGCGCTTTTGGGAGGGGTGGCCGAGTGGTTTAAGGCGCACGCTTGGAAAGCGTGTTTACGGGAAACCGTAACGTGGGTTCGAATCCCACTCCCTCCGCCAGCCTGCCGGCGCGCCAGCCTGATCGCTTCGCACGCCGTGGGGTGCCACCAATTGATCACCACTGGCGCCTTCGCCCGATCGTAAATCAGGTGCATGCTTGCGCTTGGTTCGGAACGGCGCGTCCTGCGGCAAACGATCGACCGCAGTAAGCAGATGGAAGGTCGCGCAGCGTGACGGCGGAAATTTCCGAGCAGGATCGAATCGCAGATCCGGTGGATGCTGATCTGCTAGGGCAATTGCGCGCGGCGCTTGCAGCGCTCGCCGAGCCTTGGATCGTGCTCGCTACCCGCCGGGCGTCTGGCGCTGATGGACCCCCCTGGGTTCGTTATGTCGTGCTGCATCCGGACAAGGGCATCGCGCTGGTCGATACCGTCGACGCCGCACCCGCGATTGCGCCGCTCGATGATTTCTTGTGGCATACCGGTTTCGCGGCGCTGCAAGACGATGCGCTCTGCATTGTCGCGGTGACGATAACGGCGACGATGTCCGATACCGTTGCCGATCAGATCAACGCCGCGTTCGGCGGATCGCCATGCGGCCTCGCCAATCCGAACTGGTGCGAGGCCATCGTCGATCTTCTGCTCGCAACGCCCGATCTGATGCTGGCACGCTTGCGGCCGTCCGAAGCCGCACCTACACCCGAGGCCATCGTGGTGCCGGTTGCACTAAGCGGCGATGAAATCCGCCAACCGCACGGTGAATCGCCGCCGCCAATGACGCTCGCGGCGCCAGTACGCGAGCATCGGCCGGTGACGCCGGAATCGGTGCCGCCGCCGGCTTGGCGCAGCTGGCCGATATCGCCGGTCGCCGCGGCCATGGCGCTACTCGCGCTCGGTGCCGTCGCGTTGGTTTCGCACCAAGCGTCGCCGCCTATTGCCGAGATCACGAATACGCCGCCGACCGCCCACGTCGCATCGGCGGCAACACCAGCAACACCAGCAACACCAGTCGCGACCGTGCCGGTGCCGAGTACGATGGCTGTGCTGCCGCCGCCACCCGTCTCGGCGCCAACCCGCGTGCCGGGTAACGGCGCATCCGTGGAAATCCCGTCGGTCCAGACGGCGACGATCGCGCAGCCGAAACCGATTTCTCCGCGTCCGTCGGTCGAGCATCAGGTCCGCCGCCCTGTCACGCCGGTGGCGCCGGCGCGGCGCACCCCCCAAGTCGCGTCGGCGAACACCACGCGAGCCGTGTGTGCCGATGTCTTCCATCCGGATTTGCCCGGCGGCTGGAAATATCACGGAACGCCAGTTCCGCAATGCCTGCCCATCCGCTTCTTCGGCTTGATCGGGATGCGCTGACCGCACAGAGACGGGACGAGCAAAATTCAACGGCCGAGGATTGCCATGGGCACCCTCGGCCGTTACGCATTCTGCGACGTGTCTTACTTAAAGGTCGGTGACGCCGGAATTCGTGTTCAGTGGTCGCTCGACGAGTCCGAATTGCTGCTGCCGGAGCCACTCTGGCCCATCGGCTGCGATCCGTTTTGGTCCTGCATAGGCTGCGCCGACGGCGAGCCATAGCCTTGCGCGACCGTCGTGCCGTCGTTCAGTTGCGCCGAGCTGCCGCTGCATCCCCAAGCCGCCATCGGCGCATACGCCATGACGGCCGCCGCGATCGCGAGAAGACCAAGCCTCTTGGCCATGTGATACCCCTTGTTTGATGTGCGGCCGGCCGACGGTGGTCGTGCCGCTCCGATGCAAGGTTAGCCATCCCGCCAGTGGATCAAAAACGAAAAGCCGCGCCGTTGCATCAAAACCGCGTGACTGAAGGTTCGTCGTGACAGATCGGTGACCGACGATTGCCGACGGGGACTAGCCGTAGGCCGCGGCTAACAATTGCTGGAAGCTGTCCGATCGCCGGCGCCGCGCTTGCCGATGCGCGCGACGAACGCAGCCATTGCAGATCTATGACGGCAGTCGGCCGCCGATGCGGGCGGTGATTTCGGCGGCGGTGCGCTTGACCATCGGGCCGAGCTCGCCGATACGCTCCTCCGTCATGCGCACGACCGGTCCCGAGATCGAGATCGCGCCAACGACTTCGGCATGTTCGTTATAGACCGCGGCGCCGACGCAACGCAGGCCTTCGGCGCGCTCTTCATTGTCGACCGACCAGCCGCGCTTGCGCACGCGCGCGAGGTCGGCCAGCAACGCCTGCGGGTCGACGATCGTATGCTCGGTGAATTTCGGCATGCCGGTCCGAAGCAGCCGTTCGGTCGCGGCGTCATCCGGCAGCGCCGCCATGATGGCTTTGCCGATGCTCGACGCGTGCAGCAGGCTGCGCGAACCCGGACGATGGAACGCGCGCACCGATTGGTGGCTTTCGGCTTGCGAAATGAAGACGACATAACCTTCGTCTTCGATGCCCATGTTCACGGTTTCGCCGGTCGCTTCCATCAGCGTGCGCATGGCGCTGCGTCCGGCGTCGGCCAGCTTGCGGTTGCGCAGAAACGCGTTGCCGATGCGGAAGGCCTGAACGCCGATCAGATAGACGCCGTTCGCTTCGTCGCAATGGACAAAGCCGCTGGCCTTGAGCGTGGCGAGAATGCGATGCGCCGTCGACGGCGCGATGCCGGCGCGCTGCGCCAGGCTGGTCAGCGACAAGCCGTCGGCCTCGGCGATGACCGCCAGCAGCTTCAGCCCGCGTTCCAGTGCCTGGATCGAACCGCCGAGATGCGGCGCGAGCGATTGCAGCTCGGTCGGTGCCGCCGTCGTTGCCTGCTGTCGTCCCGCCATTACCCGATTCCTGCGGCCGGTTGCCGCATTGCCTGTGACGGAATCATGTCTCATTATCACCGGATATGGCTATTTTCGCAAGGGTATGAGCCAAAAATAAAATATCACAGGAAATGGAAAACATTTCCATTGTAGTCCGTTTAACGGCAATGTTATCCGGTATACCAGGGTTTGGTTGAAGGATGGGGTGATGGCGCGCACGGCGGAAAATCTGGCGAGTCGCGACTGGGGCGCGTTCTTCTCGGCCGGGCTCGGCGAGGCCGATCCGGACGTCGCCGGCGCGGTCGGCCGCGAAGTCGCGCGTCAGCGTTTCGAAATCGAGCTGATCGCCTCCGAGAACATCGTCAGCCGCGCGGTGCTCGAGGCGGCGGGTTCGCCGCTCACCAATAAGTACGCCGAAGGCTATCCCGGCCGGCGCTATTACGGCGGCTGCCAATATGTCGACGAAGCCGAGACGCTCGCGATCGAGCGCGCCAAGCGGCTCTTCGATTGTCGGTTCGTCAACGTCCAACCGAGCTCGGGCAGCCAGGCCAACCAGGCGGTGCTGCTGGCGCTCGCCAAGCCGGGCGACATCATTCTCGGCCTGTCGCTCGCCGCCGGCGGCCATCTGACGCACGGCGCGCCGCCCAATCTCTCCGGCAAATGGTTCCACGCCGTGCATTACGGCGTCCGCCGCGACGATCATCGCATCGACATGGACGAGGTCGCGCGGCTCGCGCGCGAGCACAAGCCGAAGATCATCATCACCGGCGGCTCGGCCTATCCGCGCACCATCGATTTCGCCGCGTTCCGCGCGGTGGCCGACGAAGTCGGCGCCTTCCTCATGGTCGACATGGCGCATTTCGCCGGCTTGGTCGCCGGCGGTGCGCATCCGAACCCGTTGGCGCACGCGCATGTCGTCACCACGACAACGCACAAGACGCTGCGCGGACCGCGCGGCGGCATGGTGCTGACCAACGACGAAGCGATCGCCAAGAAGATCGATTCGGCGGTGTTCCCAGGTTTGCAAGGCGGTCCGCTGATGCACATCGTCGCCGCCAAGGCGGTGGCCTTCGGCGAAGCGCTGCGGCCGGCCTTCAAGGATTACGCCCGCTCGGTCATCGAGAATTGCCGCGCGATGGGCGAGGTGTTGCGCAGTGCTGGCTACGATCTGGTCTCCGGCGGCACCGACACGCACCTGATTCTCGTCGACCTGCGGCCGAAGAAGCTTACCGGCAACGTCGCCGAGAAGAGCCTCGGGCGCGCGCATATCACCTGCAATAAGAACGGCGTGCCGTTCGATCCGGAGAAGCCGATGGTGACGTCGGGCATCCGGCTCGGCGCCGCCGCGGGCACGACCCGTGGCTTCGGCGTCGCCGAATTCCGTGAAGTTGGCCGCATGATTGCCGAAGTGCTCGACGGCCTCGCCGCCAACGGCGAAGCCGGCAACACAACGCTCGAAACGCGCGTTAAAGAGCAGGCGATCAAGCTGTGCGAGCGGTTCCCGATTTACTGATCCAGCGAGACAGACGTTTTTCGCCGGCGATGGCCGCGCGGTGCAATTCAGGGAGGATGTAATGTCAGGTTTCCATGGTCTCTTTATTCCCGGTCCGACGAACCTGCCGTTCCGTGTCCGGCAGGCGATGGACGTGCCGCTCGAGGACCATCGCGCGCCCGACTTTCCGGCTTTCACGCTGCCGCTGTTTCAAGACCTGAAGAAGGTCTTCAAGACCGAAAAGGGCCAGGTCTTCGTATTCCCGAGCTCGGGCACCGGCGGCTGGGAATCGGCGATTGCCAACACGCTGTCGCCCGGCGATGGCGTGCTGGTCTCGGTCTTCGGCCAGTTCTCCCATCTGTGGGCGGATATGTGCCGGCGGTTCGGCCTAGCGGTCGATGTCATCGACACCGAATGGGGCGAGGGCGCGCCGGCCGAGGAATATCAGCGCCGGCTCGAGGCCGACAAGGCGCACAAGATCAAGGCCGTTCTGGTTTGCCATAACGAGACCGCGACCGGCGTCACCAGCGACGTCGCCGCCGTCCGCAAGGCGCTCGACGCGGCGAAGCATCCGGCGCTGCTGTTCGTCGATGGCGTGAGCTCGATCGCCAGCATCGATTTCCGCATGGACGAATGGGGCGCCGACGTCGTCGTGTCGGGCTCGCAGAAGGGCTTCATGTTGCCGCCCGGCCTCGCCATCGTCGGCGTCAGCCAGAAGGCACTCGAGGCGCACAAGACAGCGCGGCTGCCGCGCTGCTTCTTCGATTATTCCGACATGATCAAGACCAACAAGGACGGCTATTTCCCCTATACGCCGGCCACCACGTTGCTGCACGGCTTGCGCGCGTCGCTCGACATGCTGTTCGCCGAAGGCCTGGAGAACGTCTTCAAGCGCCATCGTCGGCTGGCCGACGCGGTGCGGCGCGGCGTCGCCGCTTGGGGTCTGACGCTCTGCGCCAAGGACCCGAAATGGTATTCGGACACGGTGTCAGCGGTGTGCGTGCCGAAGAACTTCAACAGCGACGACGTGATCAAGACCGCGTATCACCGGTATCAAGTATCGCTCGGCACCGGCCTGTCGAAGGTCGCCGGCCGCGTCTTCCGCATCGGCCATCTCGGCCACGTCAACGAAATCATGGTGCTGCAGGGACTTGCCGGCGCCGAGATGGCGCTGCGCGATGTCGGCGTTCCGGTCGAAGCGGGCTCGGGCGTTGGCGCGGCGGAGGAACATATCCGGGCGACTGCGCCGAAGCTCAAATTGGGCAAAGTCGCCTGAGATCCGAGCCAGAGGGGCGGTAATGCGGATCTGCATCTACGGTGCGGGCGCCATCGGCGGCTATCTCGCCGCCGGCCTGAGCACGGTCGAGGGCGTCGAGCTGTCGCTCGTCGCGCGCGGCCCGCATCTCGCAAAGATTCAGCAGTCGGGATTGAAGCTGCTGATCAACGGTGAAGAGCGGGTCTGCCGCCCGATCGCCACCAACGATCCCGCGACGCTTGGGCCGCAGGATTACGTCATCATCGGCCTCAAGGCGCATCAGGCGTGGGAGACGGCCGAACAGACGCGCGTGCTCTTCGGCAAAGACACCGCCGTGGTGACCTGCCAGAACGGTGTGCCCTGGTGGTATGGCTACGGCCTTCCGGGCTTCGAAGGCATGCGGCTGCATAGCGTCGATCCCGACAATCGGCAGTGGAACGCCATTGGACCGGAGCGCGCCATCGGTTGCGTCGTCTATCCGGCGACCGACATCGTCAGCCCCGGCGTCGTGCGCCACACTTACGGCGACAAATTCTCACTCGGCGAGCCCGACGGCAGCAAATCCGAACGTTGCCGCAAGCTCTCGGAAGCGCTCGAAGCCGGCGGATTCGATGCGCCGGTGCTCGACGATATCCGCAGCGAGATCTGGCTCAAGTTGTGGGGCAATTTGTGCTTCAACCCGATCAGCGCCTTGACTCGTGCGACGCTCGATATCGTTGCTACGCAGCCCGATTTGCGCGCGCTGTCGGTGAAGATGATGTCCGAGGCGCAAGCGATCGCGACCCGGTTCGGCGCGTCGTTCCGCGTCGACATCGAAAAGCGGATCAACGGCGCCGCGCGCGTCGGCGCTCACCGCACCTCGATGTTGCAGGATCTCGAAGGCGGTCGGCCGCTCGAAATCGACGCGTTGCTGACCGCGGTTCAGGAGATGGGTCGCCTGGTCGATGTCGAGACGCCTTATATTGATGTCGTGCTGGGCCTGGTGCAGCAGCTCGGCCGCTCGCTGGCGATCTACCCGGCCTTCCGCCAGCCCGCTGCCGAGGTTGCACAACCCCCCCTAATGGTCGGAACATAGGGGGATGCCGCCCGACACCGCGTCTAAGTCGCCGCCGACCATCGTCTTTCTCGACCGTAACACGATGGGACCGGCTGTCCGCGTGAACCGGCCGCGTTTCGATCACGAATGGATCGAATACAGCGCCAGCACGGCCGACCAAGTCGCCGAGCGCTTGGCCCGCGCCACGATCGCGGTCACCAACAAGGCGCCGATCCGCGCCAACGATCTCGCCAAGCTGCCGAAGCTGAAGATGATCGCCATTGCGGCCACCGGCTACGATGTCGTCGACGTCGCCGCGTGCCGCGAACGCGGCATCATCGTCTCCAACGTCCGCGGTTACGCGATCAACACGGTGGCCGAACACGCCTTCGCGCTCATCCTGGCGCTGCGGCGCGGCATCGTCGGCTTCCGACAGGACGTCATCAACGGCGAGTGGCAGAAGGCGGGCCAGTTCTGCTTCTTCAACCATCCGATCCACGAACTCGCCGGCAGCACGCTCGGCATCATGGGTGAAGGCATCATCGGCCAGTCGGTCGCGCGTCTCGCTCAGGCCTTCGGCATGAAGACGCTGTTCGCCGCGCACAAAGGTGTCCAGGGGCTGGGGCCGCTCTACACGCCCTTCGACGAGGTGCTCGCGACCAGCGACATCATCACCTTGCACTGCCCGCTGATGCCGAATACGCGCAACATGCTCGGCATGGCGGAATTCCGCAAAATGAAAAAGCGGCCGCTGCTGGTCAACACGGCGCGCGGCGGCTTGGTGGTCGAAGCCGACGTCGTGCAGGCGTTGGACGAAGGTCTGCTGTCGGGCATCGGTTTCGATTGCCTGACATCGGAGCCGCCGCGGCCGGATCATCCCTTCAACGCGATCCTTGGCCGGCCGAACGTCATCGTGACGCCGCATGTCAGCTGGGCCAGCGACGAGGCGATGCAGGTGCTGTGGAATCAGGTCGTGAGCCATATCGAGAATTTCCACGCGGGCCAGCCGTCGAACGTCGTTGCGGTTTGAGCGGCCGATGAAGGAGCGCTAAAAAGCCGAAGACGACGCCGGGAAGGAGCACGCATGCAGCTGCACGAATTCCAAGCCAAGGATCTCCTGCGTCGTTATCGGGTCGATACTCCTCCGGGCCAAATCGCGCTGACGCCCGACGAAGCCGCCGCCGCGGCACGCCAAATCGGATTGGATTCTCTCTTCGTCAAGGCGCAGATCCTTGCCGGCAGTCGCGCCGCCGCGGGTGGCGTCCGCGCGGTGCGCTCGCCGTCCGGTGCCCGCGCCGCCGCTGCCGAATTGCTCGGCCGCAAGCTGGTGACGTCGCAGACCGGGCCGGCCGGTCAGGTCGTGAAGCGCGTGCTGGTCGAGGCCGGCATCGTCGCCGCACAGGAATTCTACGTGGCGTTGCGCGTCGATCCGGCCGTCGGCGCCATCACCGCGATTGCCGGCGCCCATCGGCCCGACATCGAGCAGCATCTGGCCGCGGGGGCGCCGGATTTTCCGACGGTGGCGTTGAACATCGCCGGCGAGCGCCGGCCGGGCGACATCGCCGATTTTTGCCGTAAGCTCGGGCTGGCGAGCGACATTGCGGATAAATTCGGCGCGCTGATCGGCCGGCTGCATCGTGCCTTCGTCGAGCTCGACGCCTCACTGATCGAGATCAACCCGCTCATTCGGACAGCAGCCGGTGAATTCATTGCGGCGGACGCCAAGATCACGATCGACGACAACGCGATCTTCCGTCATTCAGAAACCGCCCAGCTGCGCAGTGAAGACGATGTCGACCTCATCCAGCTTCAGGCCCAGCGCCATCAGATCAACTATGTACAGATGGACGGCAACATCGGCATCGTCGTCAATGGCGCTGGATTGGGCCTGGCGACGCTCGATTTGGTCCAAGCGGCGGGCGGTGTGCCGGCGAATTTCATGGATATCCGCACCACCGCAAAAAGCCTCGATATCGCGCATGGCGTCGGCATGATCCTCGACAATCCACGCGCCAAGGTCCTGCTGGTCAACGTCTATGGTGGGGGCATGCAGGCCTGCGACACGGTGGTCGATGGCCTGGCCATCGCGTTCCGCAAGAGCGGACGCGTCATGCCGATGGTGCTGCGCATCACCGGCAACAACGAGAATTTCGCCCGGATGCGGCTCGCCAACTTCAACCTGCCGAAAACCGAATGCGCCGACATGTGGCAGGCGGCGACGCGCGCGGTGGCGATCGCGCAAGGGAGGGCTTGATGCCGGCCTTGGTCGACAAGGAGACGCGGCTACTGTGCCAGGGCATGACTGGCTGGGCCGGCACCTTCCATACCGACCGTATGATTCAATATGGCACCACCGTTGTCGCCGGCGTCACGCCCGGCAAAGGCGGCACCAGCCATATCGGCGTGCCGGTCTTCAACGCCGTCGCCGAGGCGAAAAGTGCGACCGGTGCCAACGCCAGCATCGTCTTCGTGCCCCCGGCGAATGCCGGCCGCGCGATGCTCGAAGCAATCGAGGCCGAGATGCCACTGGTCGTCGTCGTCACCGAACGCGTGCCGGTGCTCGACATGGTGCGCGTCCGCGAAGCGCTCGTCGGATCGCGGACGCGGCTCATCGGGCCGAACTCGCAGGGCATCTTGGCGCCTGAAATCTGCAAGATCGGCGTTATGGCCACGGACCGCGCCCGCCGCGGCCCGATCGGCGTCGCCTCGCGGTCGGCGTCGCTGACCAGCGAGGTTGTCAGCCAACTCACCGCCGCCGGCCTCGGCCAATCGACGACCGTCGGCATCGGCGGCGATCCTGTCCACGGCATCGGGTTCGCCGAATGTCTCGATCTTTTTTTCAAGGATCCCGATACCGAAGGCGTGGTTCTGATCGGCGAGATCGGCGGCGCCGAGGAGCAGGAAGCGGCGCGTTACATCCGCGAGGCCGGCCTGAAAAAACCGGTGGTTGCCTTGATCGTCGGCCGCGCGGTACCAGCACAGTGCCGGATGGGTCATGCTGGCGCCTTGACCGCGCAGCCATCCGACGATGCCGACAGCAAGATCAAGGCGTTGCAGGACGTCGGCGTCGTCATCGCGGCGAGCGCGCATCTGGTTGGTACGGCGATGTCCGAGGCCTTCGCGCGCCGCGCCGCGTAACCTGGGTGGCACCGAGTTTCGACACCGACCAATTCGCGCGCGATCTCGCGCGCAATGCTGCCGATGCGATCGTTTACGCCGATGCCGCAGGCGTCATCCAATTTTGGAACACCGGCGCGACCCGCGTCTTTGGATTCGACGCTGCCGAGGCGATCGGGCAGTCGCTCGACATCATCATTCCGGCCAATCTGCGCCAGCGTCACTGGGACGGATATAATGCAACGATGCAGACCGGCCGTACGCGCTATGGCGCCGGTGATCTGCTCGCGGTGCCGGCCTTGCGCAAGGACGGCGCCCGCATCTCGGTCGAGTTCACGATCGTACCGTTCCACGACGCCGCCGGTCGCATGGTCGGCATCGCCGCGATCCTGCGCGACGTCACCAAGCGCTTCGAGGAAATGAAAGCGCTGCGCGCGCAGCTTCGCCAAGCCGGTTCCGGCGCCAAAAGCGCCTAAAACGCGGCTTTCGGCGGCCGGGTGCCCGGCGGACGGAACCCGGCCTAAAGCGTTGCTTTCGGTCGTGGCCTGCGGATAAATACCCGGACGACAGCACCAAACGGCCGGCGCAAGCCGGGCCGCCACCATAAACAAAAATTCATGGAGGGAGAGCGCATCGTGGCCCAACACAAGAAAAATCGCGTTTCACGCCGCCGCGTCCTGCAAGGCGCGGCCGCGGCCGCCGGTACTTTGCCGCTGATTCGCGCGCCGTATGCATTCGCGGCCGATGAAACGATCGGCAACTGGCCGGCAGGCGCCAAGGGATCCAGCGTTTTCATTGGCGTTTCGACGCCGCTGACGGGGCCCTACTCGGCCGACGGCGAGGACAACCTGAAGGGCTATCAGCTTGCCTTCGAACATCTCAACGAAGGCGCCGGCTTGGTTCCCCATGTGCCGAGCCTCGCGGGTAAGAAGGGCGTGTTGGGCAAGAAGATCGTCTACAAGAACGGCGATACCCAGACCAACCCCAACGTCGCCGTTCAGCTCCAGACTGAGTACATCACGCAAGACAAGGCGATTATGATCACCGGCTGTCTCGCGAGCAACGAAGCAATCGCGCTCGAAAAGCTCGCACAGCGCTACCGGGTGCTGAACATGGTCGGATGCAGCGGCGCCAACGAGACCACCGGCGTCGATTGCCAGAAATACGCCTTCCGCTCGCAACCTTCGGCCTACATGGCGGCCAGGGCGCTGGCACCCGTGCTTGGCAAGGTCATCGGCAAGAACAAGAAGGCGATCTACCTCGTGCCCGACTATGCCTATGGGCACTCGGTCGAACAATCGACCGGCGAATTCACTGAGAAGTTGCTCGGCTGGAAGTCGCTCGGCTCGCAGGTCTACCCGTTCGCGAAGACGAGCGACTACAGCTCGTACCTGCTCAACATCGCCAACAGCGGCGCCGACGTCTTCGTCAACGTCGCGTTTGGCGGCGAAGCGGTCGCGTCGTGCAAGCAGGCGAAGCAATTCGGCATTCTCGACAAAATGAAAATGGTTGTGCCGAACATCTCCGCCTTCCAGGGCAAGGAGCTCGGCCCCGAAATCATGGGCGGCGTCTACGGCACCATGGATTTCTGGTGGACCCTTTCCGAGACCAACCCCTTGGCCAAGATCTTTGTCGATACGTTCTACGCGAAGTTCAAGTATCGGCCGAGTTGGCCGGCGCACATCGCCTATACGCAGACGATGGTGTGGGCAGACGCGGTGACCCGCGCCAAGACCTTCGATCCGCGCAAGGTGATCGCCGCACTCGAGGCCGGCCACAAGCTGCAGATGCCGCTGGGCGAAGTCTGGTACCGCAAAGAAGATCATCAGGAGGTGCGTGCGGTGCCGGTCGTCGTCGGCAAGACCAAGGCCGAGATGCGCAACGACGACGATTTATTCAAAATCGTCGGCCTGACGCCCGGACCGGAGGTCATGCCACCGGATTTCCTTGGCTGCAAGATGCCGACGAACGCCTGACGCGCCTGTCGGTTGATTAGTGACCGTGCGGGAGGAGGGCGACCCTGATTAGCTGGCCGCTGTTCTTCTCGCAGGTGTTCAACGGGCTCACGCTCGGCGCGCTGTTGGTGATCGTCGCCATGGGGCTGACGATCATCTTCGGCGCGCTGGGCGTGGTCAATTTCGCGCACGGCTCGTTGTACGGGCTCGGCGCTTACGCCGGCTATGTCACTTACGAGTATACGGATTCATTTGTTGCCGCTATGGCAGCCGGCGCCGCATTTCTGCTCGTTGTCGGCATTGTCATCGAGCGCGGACTCATACGTCTCTATTACCAGCGACCAGCCGAAGATCAGATTCTCGTCACCTTCGGTATCGGTATCGTGCTCGTCGAAGGGTTACGTGCCATCTTCGGCGGCCTCAACCTGAATATGCCGTCGCCGTCCTGGGCCGCGGGCATCGTCAACCTGCACGTCACGCTCTATCCGATATATCGCATCGACGTGCTGGCGATCGTCGCCGTGGCACTGGCGCTGCTTTATTTTGTCCTCTATCGCACGCGGCTCGGCCTGATCGTGCGTGCCGGGATCGAGGACCAGCTGATGGTCAACATTCTCGGCATCAACGTCACGCGCACGTTCCTGACGGTGTTCGGTTTGGGCACGATGGCGGCCGGGTTCGCCGGCGTCGTCAATGCTCCGATCACGACCGTCAGCCCGGACATGGGCGCCGACATCCTTGTTCAGTCCTTCGTCGTCATCGTGATCGGCGGCGTCGGCTCATTCTGGGGCGCTGTCGCGGGCGGCTTGATTGCCGGTGAAATTCTCGCCCTCACGGCGATGATCCAGCCTGCCTACTCCCAGGTCATGCTGTTCGCGGCGATGGCGCTGGTCTTGATCCTCAGGCCTCAAGGTTTGTTCGGCGCCGAGGGCCGGCAATGAGTGCATCCGCCGCGCGGCCGCCGGCATTTATCCGGCGGCTTGCCCCAGAAATCGCGCTCGTCGCTGTGCTGGTGATCCTGCCGACGATTTTGCCTTATATCGGCGGCACCTACGATATCGCCAACCGAATCCTCGACTGGGGACTGTTCGGTCTCGGCTTCGATTTGCTGTTTGGGTTCACAGGCCTCCTGTCGTTCGGGCAGGCCGCATTCTATGGCGCCGGTGGATTCGTTACGGCTTCCATTCTTGTCGCGCCGTTCACCGGCAACGCCGTTGTGGCGCTGATCGTCGGCACGGTCGCGGCGTCGGTCATCGGCGTGGTCATCGGCTATCTGTCGCTCCGCCGCACCGGCATCTATTTTGCGATGCTGACGCTCGCTTTCGGCGAGATGTTTGTTTTTCTCGACTACTCTCCGCTCGCGCGCTGGACCGGCGGCGAAAATGGGCTCGCCGGCGTCCCCGAGCCCCACCTCGGATTCGGGATTTTCAGTCTCGACATCAACGATCCTGCCGGTTTGTATTGGCTGCTCGTCGTGCTCTTCGTCGTCGGGTTCTGGCTCGCCCGCCGCATGATTGCTTCGCCCTTCGGCGCGGTGCTGCGTGCCATCCGCGAGAACGGCGGCCGTGTTGCCGCGGTCGGCCATGACGTGCCGAAGTACAAGCTGACCGTCTTCGTTATTGCTGCGGCTTACGCCGGTCTCGCTGGTGGCATGCTCGGTTTGCTGCAGGGCTACATGCCGCCCGACGCTTTCTATCTCGACACCTCGGGACAGCTGGTTCTGCAGACGGTCATCGGAGGCGCCGGCACGCTGATTGGGCCGCTGATCGGTGCGGCGGTGTGGCTCTATCTCTACACGCTGTTGCAGAACATCGCCGGCATCGGCGCGTTGTGGAAGATGATACTCGGTATTGTCTTCGTCGTTCTGGTGACTGTGTTCCGCCGCGGCCTGTGCGGCGCCGCGGTCGTGTTGGGCCGCCGGCTGTGGGCAGGCCCGGCGCCGACAGCGGCGCCTGCCGAGGCCAGCGTCGAGCCGGCAGGTATCGCTCCCGAACCGCGCCGCTCGACCCAGCGGCCGCCGCCCACCGGCCCCGTCGTGCTGGCGACGCGCAATCTCACCAAGCGTTACGGCGGCTTGACCGCAGTCGATGATGTCTCGTTCGAGCTGCGCGAAGGGGAGATCCGCGCCGTCATCGGGCCCAATGGCGCCGGCAAGTCGACATTCTTCAACATGTTGGCGAACGTCATTCCGCCGACCTCGGGCACGATCGAATTCAAGGGCGACGACATTACCGGCCTGGGCGCGACGCTGGTCTGCCAGCGCGGCATCTCGAAGAGCTTCCAGATCAACCAGATCTTTCCGAGTTTGACGGTGCGCGACAATCTGCGGATCGCGGTGCTGGCGCGCACCTACGGCAAGTTCCACCCGTCGATGCTGCGCGCGGTCGATCGCGACACGGCGGTCAACGCTGGCATCGATTCAGCCGCCGCGTCGGTGCAGCTCGAGGAACGGCTCGGCACGCCCGCGGCTGAGCTCGCCTATGGCGAGAAACGGCGGCTCGAGATCGGCTTGGCGCTGGCGACGCGGCCGCAGATTCTTCTCCTCGACGAGCCGACGGCCGGCATGAGCCCGGCCGAGCGCGTCGACACGGTGCGCCTGCTGCGGCGCATCGCCTCGGGCGTTACCATCGTCATCGTCGAGCACGACATGGACGTGGTCTTTGGGCTGGCCGATCGCATCACCGTTTTGTTCAACGGCCGCAAGATCGCCGAAGACACCCCCGACGCCATTCAGGCCAATCCCGACGTGCGTGCGGCCTATCTTGGCAATCAGGCGACCCATGAGCCTGCTTGAGATCGAAGCGATCAATACCTATTACGGCGAAGCGCATGCGCTCTTCGACGTGTCGATGCGGATCGAACCGCATGAGGTCGTGGCGCTGCTTGGTCGCAATGGCGCCGGCAAGACAACGACGCTGAAGACCATGATGGGCGTGATGGCGCCCAAATCCGGTTCGATCCGCTTCAATGGTCAGCCGATCGGCGGCCTGCCGCCCTACAAGATCGCGCGCTTGGGATTGCAGCTCGTGCCCGAAGAGCGCCGGATCATCGGCGGATTGACCGTCGAGGAAAACCTCGTCCTTGCCGGCTTGAGCGAGCCGAAGCCGTGGCCGCCGCAGCGCGTCTACGACATGTTTCCGCGTCTCGGCGAGCGCCGGCGCAGTCGCGGCCGCGAGCTGTCGGGCGGTGAACAGCAGATGCTGGCGATCGCCCGGGCGCTGGTGCGTGAACCGCAGCTGATCCTGCTCGACGAGCCGTTCGAGGGGCTGGCGCCGCTGATCGTCCAGGATCTGCTGGGCATTTGCCGTCGCCTGGCCGACGAAGGCCGCACCATTGTCATCGTCGAGCAGAACGTCGAAGCGGCGCTGTCGCTGTCGCATCGCTGCTACATCCTCAACAACGGCCACGTGGTCTACGAAGGGACGCCGCGCAACCTTCGCGACGACCCCGAGTTCATGCATCGTCACCTCGGGATTTGAACGTATGCGTCGGCTGGTTGCCGAAGCGATAGTGATCGGCGGCGGCGCGGCCGGCACTTTCGCCGCGCTCGAGCTGCATCGGCGCGGCGTCAAGCCGCTGATTTTGTGCAAGGGCCTCGTCGGCAAGAGTGGCGCGTCGATCTTCGCCGGCAATCTGGTGGTGCCGGGTCGATTGATGGGCAACACCGAGCAACAAGCGCGCGATACCGCCGAATTCCTGATTCGAATGCACAATCACTTTCTGATCGATCAACATTACGCGCGCGCCGCCGGCGAATGGATCGAGCGCGAATATTATCCCGAGCTCGAGCGCGCCGGGCTCTACCTGCGGCGTGACGATCGCGGCAACGTCGTCACCAACGACGGGCCGGTGCGCTGCATGGCGGCGCATTCGCAAGGCGAATCCGGCGTGCTGTTCATGGATTTGCGGCGCAAGCAGGTACTTCAAGCCGGTATTCCCTGGCTCGAGGAAACCGCCGCGACGGCACTGCTCACCGGCACCGACGGTGCCATCGCCGGCGTGGTCGCGCTCGATCTGGCGCGGGGCGATGTGGTGGCGATCGAGAGCCGCGCGGTGATCCTCGCCACCGGTTATGCCGACCGTTTCTATCCGCGCTCGACCGCGACGCGCGAGATGTCGGCCGACGGTATCGCCATGGCGTGGCGCGCCGGCGCCGAGCTGATGAATCTCGAGATTCAGTGGTGGCATACGAGCGACGTGCGCTATCCGCTGTGCTGGCAGCGGACGCAGGTCTATCCCAACCCGATCATCGGCTCGTCGCGTTCGGCGCGGCTCTATAACGGCGATGGCGAAATGTTCTTCGACCAGGAAACCGACGCGCCGGTCGCGATGGGCCCGTACACGATCCAGCTCAAGCGGCTGGCGAAGCAGGTGTTGGCCGGCAAGGCGCGGTTCGACGGCGGCTATTACAGCGGCTTCACCCATGTCGCGCCCGACGCCATCACCGCCTATACCGATTATGCCAAGGCCTTCGCCGCGCTCGGCAAATCGGTGGCCGCCGACACGCTGGAGGCCGCGTGTTCAGCGCATTACCGCCAGGGCGGCATCGTGGTCGATCCCGCGACGATGGCGACGCGCGTGCCCGGCCTTTATGTCGCGGGCGGCGTCGGCGGTCACAGCAACGGGCTGATTGCACCGGTGACTTACGACGGCATGCTGGCGGCCGAGACGGTGGCGAGCGATTTATCGCGGCTCGGGCCGGCGACGTTGCCGGAGGACAAAGTCGTCACGGAGGAAGCGCGGCTATTAGGACTGCGCCGGCCGCGGTCCGGCAACAGCGCGACGCCGGCACAAGTCAAAAAGGCGCTGCGCACGCTGATGGGCGAGAAGATGGGTTTCTTCAAGGACGCTGCCAGCATGGATGAAGCGCTAGCAGCGGTGACGCGGCTGCGCGAGGAAATGCTGCCGTCGATGGGGCTCGCGAACGCGACACCGCGGCTCAATTACGCCTGGCTTGACGCGATCGACATCGTCAACATGCTCGAGGTTGCGGCGTTGACGATCCGCGGCGCGCTCCATCGCACCGAAAGCCGCGGCCCGTTCTACCGGACCGATTTTCCCGATATGGACAACGAGAACTGGCTGACCAAGAACATCCTGACGCC
The DNA here is from genome assembly GCA_028866355.1 of Alphaproteobacteria bacterium. Classification (GTDB taxonomy): domain Bacteria; phylum Pseudomonadota; class Alphaproteobacteria; order ATCC43930; family CGMCC-115725; genus REEB95. The sequence continues at coordinate 1,852 of JAGWIH010000005.1, read as the reverse complement.
GACGCCGAACGGCGATGTCGGTTTTCGCACCGAGCCTTACGATCTTCCCTTCTTCAAGCCGGATTTCGTGCGGCGGCCCAGTCTCGACGTGGATTGGTAATGGCCGAGCGTCCGCAAATTCCCGGCGGCGCGCGCAATTTCGGGCGCGACGAGACCGGCGACAGCCCGGCCGCGCGCCTCGCGAGCCTCAAGGAAGGCGACACCGTCACCGCGCGCCTGTTCCGTTTCGATCCAACGGCCGACGCCGCGCCGCGCTTCGAGACCTACCGCGTGCCCTACACCAAATGGATGCGCGTGCTCGAAGTGCTGACCTTCGTCAGCGAGGAACTCGGCGGCGACTTGGCGCACCGCTGGTTTTGCGCCAACCGCATGTGCGGAACCTGTGCGGTGCGCGTCAACGGCCGCGAGGTCCTGGCATGCTGGGAGCCGGTCGAATCCGACATGACGATCGAGCCGTTGCGCAACGCGCCGATCGTGCGCGATCTGGTAATCGACCGGTCGAGTTACGAACGGCGTGTCCTCGGTTTGACGCCATGGCTCGAACGCCGCGAACCCTATGCCGGCTTTCCCGAACCGCTGGCTCATCCGGCGATGGCGGCGGCCGATAAGGCGCTCGATTGCATTTCGTGCATGTGCTGCTTTTCCGCGTGTCCCGTTATTGGCCTGGGCGATGAGACGAATTTCGCCGGTCCGGCGCCGCTGGTGCAGCTGGCGCGCGTCGCGCTCGATCCGCGTGACGGGATCGACCGCGGCCGCATCGCGCTCGAACGCGGCGCGGTCTTCGACTGCGTGTCCTGTTACAAGTGCGAAGAGGTCTGCCCGGTGTCGATTCCGATCGTCACCGGCGCGATCGAGCCGCTGAAGGCGCTCGCCTTCAAAAGCATGGCGCGTAAGAGCCGGCACGCGCGGGTCTTCCTCGCAATCGTTCGGGCGCGCGGCCGTATCGATCCGTCGGCCCTGGTCCTCGGCGTGCAGCGTCTGGCGGCCCTGCGGCATCCGTTCCGCGTGCTCAAGCTGTGGCGGCGCGGCAAGATCGATCCGTTGAAAACCTTGTTCGGCTCTCGTCTGCCGGACATCGCGCAGATCCGTCAGATCTTCGGCGCGGTGCGCGGAGGGCGGCCATGAGATTCGCCTATTATCCCGGCTGCTCGGCGCAAAGCACCTGCAAGGAGCTGAACGCGGCGACGCACGTCGTGGCGGCCAACCTTGGGCTCGAGCTCATCGAGCTGCCGTCGGCGGGCTGTACCGGCAGTCGCGAGCTGCGTGCCATCGATCCGGACCTGTTCCTGGCCTTGAACGCGCGGCTGCTGGCGCTCGCCGAAGCCAATAACCTATCCCTGATGACCGTGTGCAACACCTGCACGCTCAACTTCCTCGACGTGAATAAGGTTCTGACCGAGGCGCCGGAACGTCTGGCGGCGGTGAACGCCATTCTCGCCAAAGAGGGATTGCACTATCGCGGCACGACGCGCGTCAGCCATTTCCTTTGGGTGCTGCTCGAGGATATCGGTGAGGCGCGGTTACGCGCGCGGGTGGTGCGCCGGCTCGCCAGCCTGCGCGTCGCAGCGTTCTACGGCTGCCACATCACGCGGCCGCCAGCGCATTTCGGTTTCGTCGATTCGCGCAACGCCCGCTCGATTGAGCGCATCAACGAAATTCTCGGCTGCGAGTCGATCGACTATAGCGGCCGCACCGAGTGCTGCGGTTTTCACACCGCGGCGCACGAGGAGAAAATCGCGATCAAGCTCACCGGCCGGCATATCAAGTCGGCGCGGGACAACGGCGCCGCCGCCATCGTCACGCCCTGTCCGCTGTGTCACACCGTGCTCGACACCTTCCAGGACCAGATGGA
>JAGWIH010000207.1 GCA_028866355.1 Alphaproteobacteria bacterium | reverse complement strand
GCCTTTGCGCGCGGCTTCGCGCTTTTCTTCCAACCGCCGCAATATGTCCCGCATCGGCTCCCCCTTGGGCGTCCGGCGGCCAGTTTGGACTGTTTACGCGGCGCGGTGAAGCGCGGCGAAACGAGCGGCGATGCCGATATCGTCGCGCACAGCGGCGCGGCGCGCCATCGCCTCGGCGTCTTCGCCCCACTGCTCGATCTGGAAGCTCTGGTCGAGTTCGGCTGCCGCGAACGCCTCTTCGGCCGTGATCCGCCCCTCGATCAGCGCAAGCGCCAGCACCAGCGAGCCGAGCGTCGTTGTCGCCAGATGGAGCGCCGTGAGCGTCATGTCGTCGTAGGCGGCAACCGCACGATGATAGGCGGCGAGGGATTCCGGCGTCTGCGTCACCGGGTTAATTCCCGCCGTCACCGTCAGCGGCGCGTAACGTGTTCCCGCCCAATCGAGATGTGGTTGCCAGATGCGGTGCTGACGTGTCGCAAGCTCGGACGGCGCATCGGCGCGATAGCAGACGAGATCGGTGGCCGCGTATTTGGCGATTTCGCCGACGATGGCTTCGTGCCGCTGGGCGACGAGATCGATCGCGGTGCCGGCCAGCCGCGTCAGCGGCAGCGCCGCCGGCTTAATCGTTTCGCCTTGCGCCTGCCATTCGGCAGCGATGGCCTCGGCCAGCTTTTTACTGCGCACCGCCAGAGGCGCCTTGGCCGGCGTCCGCATCGGCTTGCCGTCGAGCAACACGGTGTAGCCGCCGGCGGTTTGGCCGACCGCGGCGGTCTTGAAGAACCGTTTCATCGGTCGCCGCGAGCTTTCTCGGGCGCGAGGTCGGCGAAGACGTCGCGCTCCTGGCCGTCCTCGAAACCGAAAAAGTCCCAGGTCTCGCGCATATGCGGCGGCAACGGCGCCATGACGATGAGCGTGCCGCCAGCCGGATGCGGAATGGTGAGAGCGCGCGCATGCAGATGGACGCGCCGGTTGCCGGGCACGCCAGGCACGTGCGTAGCCGCGCCGCCGTACTTGCCGTCGCCGAGGATCGGCGTGCCAAGCGCGGCACAATGCGCGCGCAGTTGGTGGGTGCGGCCGGTCACCGGTTCGAGCGCGACCCAGGCGAGGCGGTCGCCGGCGTGCGCGACGGTGCGGTAATAGGTGACGGCGCGTTTGCCATCGTCGTCGGGCACCACACGCTCGCCGAGCCGGCCCGGCAATTTCGCCAGCCGCTGGTCGATGCGGCCGAGCTCTGGTTTCGGCACGCCGACGACTGCGGCCCAATAAATCTTGCGCGCCGCCTTGTCGCGAAAGGCTTCAGCGAGCTTGGCCGCTGCGCGGGCACTCCGCGCCAGCACCAGGACGCCGCTCGTGTCCTTGTCGAGCCGATGGACCAGCCGCGGCCGTTCCTCGGCCCCGAAACGCAGGGCGTCGAGCAAACCATCAAGATGGAGATCGGTCTTGGTGCCGCCTTGCACCGCCAAGCCTTGCGGCTTGTCGATGACTATGACGTCGTCGTCGCGGTGCAGCACGCGCGCCTGAATCATCTTGGCGTCGCGCGCGCTCGGCTCGACGATGCGCGCCGCGGCGGGCTGTGGGTTCGCCGCTGGCAGCGGCGGCACCCGGACAATTTGGCCCGCGGCGACGCGGTCACGCGCCGCGGCGCGTTTCCCGTCGAGCCGAATTTGGCCGGTGCGCAGCAGCTGCTCGAGCTTGCCGTGCGACAGGTCGGGAAAATGCCGTTTGAACCAGCGGTCGAGACGGATTTCCGCGTCGGCAGCGGCGACCGCGATCGATTGTACCTGTCCCATGCGCCGCAATTTAGCGGCGCGGGCCGTCCGGCCGCCAGCTAATCAGGCGCGGCGCCAACGGCCGGGAACCCAGACCCAGCCACGCGGCCGGGCATCCCAGTGGCCCGGTACCCAAACCGCGCCGTAATAAGGCGGATGAACGTAACGGCCGGGCACCCAGACATATTGCCTGCCGTTCCAGCGCCAGAATCCCGGACGCCACACCCAATAGCCGGGTGCGACCGGCGCTGGCGGCGCGCTTTCGACGACCGGCGCCGGCGGCGCGAGATTGACGATGATCTCTGCGGCGCTTGCCAGCGGGCTCGTGGCCAAGATTAGCGTAACCACCACAGCGGTGTGGAAAAACCGGGATTTCGGCATGTTTGGGCTCCAGATCGATTATCGGTCCTTTATAGGCGTGCGGCCGCGCCCGCGTCCCCGCGCATCGGCGCTCAGTGCTCGCTTAGCCATTTCTGGGCGTCCGGATCACCGGCCGCCGCCGATTTCTGCATCCAATAGCGGGCCTGCGCCGGGTCCTTGGCGACGCCTTGGCCATTCCAGTATTTGAGCGCGAGATTGTGCTGCGCCTCGCGTTGCCCCTTTTCCGCGGCCATCAGATACCAATGCACGGATTGGGCGTAATCCTGCGGCACGCCATAGCCCTTGGCGTAGAGGAAGCCGACATTGGCTTCGGCCGTGGCATTGCCCATGGCCGCCGCCTGGCGGTACAGGCGCATCGCCTCGGCGTAGTCCTTGCGGTCATAGGCGTTATCGCCTTGCTGGTTGATGGCGTCGGATGACTGGGCTTGGGCCCATTGAACGGGCGGGTGCGACTGCGCCGCGGCGGTCGAGCCGCTGTTGAGCGCAAGCAAAAGCGCAAACACCGGTACGGCGACAAAGGCATGGCGCATGGTGGTTCTCCCCCAGAGTCGAGCGATGTTAGCGCGACTTTCGTCCATCGGCACGAGTCCGCAACAACCGCCGTTATTCCGCCCGTTTGCGCCGAAGTTTGTCCCAATAGTCGAGCCGTTTGCGGATCTCACGCTCGAAACCGGCTTCGACCGGGCGATAGAATTCGCGGCGGCCCATGCTTTCGGGAAAATAATCGAGGCCGGAAAATCCTTCCGGCGTATCCGGATCGTAGACGTAACCGCTGCTGTAACCGAGATCGCGCATCAGGCGCGTCGGCGCGTTGACCGCATGCATCGGCGGCATCAGCGAACCGGTCTCTTTCGCGGCGCGGGTCGCGGCGCCGTAGGCGGCATAGCCGGCGTTCGATTTGGGCGCGGTGGCGAGGAAGATGACGGCCTGCGCCAGCGCCAACTCGCCCTCGGGCGAGCCGAGCCGGTCGTAGGCCTCCCAGGCGGCAATCGCCTGCGGCAGCGCGCCGGGCTCGGCCATGCCGATGTCTTCAACCGCCATGCGCACCAGTCGACGCGCGATATAGATCGGATGCTCGCCGCCGACCAGCATGCGCGCCAGCCAATAGAGCGCCGCGTCGACATCCGAGCCGCGCACCGATTTGTGCAAGGCGCTGATCAGGTTGTAATGCCCTTCCTGCGCCTTGTCGTAAAGCGGCGCCCGCCGCTGCACTGCCGCCATCAAGCCTTCGGTATCGAGCGTCGTCCCTTCGGGCAGCGCGGCGATCTCCTCGGCGATGTTGAGGGCGTAGCGTCCGTCGCCGTCGGCCATCGCCTTGAGCGCCTGGCGTGCGGCCTTATCCACCGGCAGCGTGCGGCCGAGCGCGGTTTCGGAACGGACGAGCAAGGTTTCGAGCGCGGCATCGTCGAGGCGACGTAGCACGAAGACTTGGCACCGCGATAGCAGCGCGCCGTTGAGCTCGAACGACGGATTCTCGGTCGTCGCACCGATCAATGTCACCGTGCCGGTTTCGACATAAGGAAGAAAGCCGTCCTGCTGCGCGCGATTGAACCGGTGAATCTCATCGACAAAAAGCAGCGTGCCCTGGCCGGCGCCGCGACGCTGTTTCGCCGCATCGAACACCTTGCGCAAATCGGCGACGCCCGAAAACACAGCCGATAAAGGCTCAAAATGCATGTCGGTCGCGTCGGCGAGGATGCGCGCGATCGTCGTCTTGCCGCAGCCCGGTGGCCCCCACAGAATCATCGACGCCAGCCGTCGCGCGGCGACCATGCGGCCGAGCGGCGCGTCGGGGGCGAGCAGGTGATCCTGGCCGACGATTTCGGCGAGCGTTTTCGGCCGGAGCCGATCGGCCAGCGGGCGCGGAGCCTGCTGCTCGAACAGGCTCATCGCACGACGAGCGAGAACTTCTTGTTGCCGCGGGCGATGACCAGGGCCCAGGGCGGCCCGCTGTTGGCAAGCAGATCGCGCAGTTGCGCCACGCTATCGATCGCGCGGCGATCGAGGCTCGCCAGGATGTCACCGCGGTGCAGGCCCAGTTGGGCCGCCGTGCTGCCCGGCGTCACCGCCGCGATCACCACGCCGCGCTGGGTTTGCGGCAGGTTCAGCTCGTCGTTGAAGGCCGGGTTGAGATTGCCGACCGATGCGCCCGCCAGCGGCTCGCGGCCTTCGAGCAGCGTGATGTCGCGCGGCGGCTGCTCGG
>JAGWIH010000206.1 GCA_028866355.1 Alphaproteobacteria bacterium | reverse complement strand
GAGGAAGAATTTCATGTGCGCCTCTCTCCTACTTCCGGCGAGCCCCCTTTCGTAAGAGAGTGTAGACCATGCCGCCGCACCCTGCCAACGCCGAACCGGCGCGCGCCGATCGCGTGAGTGTGCTGCTGCCATTACCGCTTGCGGGTGCCTATGACTATCGCGTGACGAACGGCATGCGCGTCGCCGTTGGCGAATTCGTGCGCGTGCCGCTCGGCCGCCGGCGAGTCGCCGGTGTCGTGTGGGGGCCGGATCGTGCCGGCGTTGCCGAGAGCAAGCTCAAGCCAATCGCCGAGACGTTGGCGGCGCCGCCGTTGCACGACGAGCTGCGGCGATTCGTCGATTGGGTCGCGAACTACACGCTCACCGCGCCGGGCGCCGTGTTGCGCATGACCATGAGCGTGCCTGACGCACTCGAGCCGCCGCGCGCCATCGCCGGTTATGAAATCGCTGACGCCGGACGACGTGCCTTGAACGATGCGGGTACACGACTGACACCGCAGCGCCGCCGTGTGCTCGAGCTCGCCGCCGAAGGTGGTGGTGCCACCGCCGCCGACCTGGCACACCGCGCGGCCTGCGGTCCCAGCGTTGTTAAAGGTATGGCCGCCGCTGGCTTGCTTGTGTCGGTTGCATTGCCGGCCGCGTTGCCGCCGCCGATGCCGGACTGGCAATTGCCCGGCCCGCCGTTGTCGTCGGCACAGGGCATCGCCGCCGCCGATTTGGCCGGCAAGGTCAAACGCGGCGGCTTCGGTGTCACGGTACTCGACGGCGTCACGGGCTCGGGCAAGACTGAAGTCTATTTCGCGGCAATCGCAGCGGCGCTCGAACGCGGTCGGCAGGCCTTGGTGCTATTGCCCGAGATCGCGCTGTCGGTGCAACTGCTGAAACGCTTCGCCGACCGTTTCGGCGCACCGCCGGTACTCTGGCATTCCGATCTCGGCCATGCGCAGCGCCGCGCCACCTGGCGTCATGTCGCCGACGGCGAGGCGCGCGTTGTCGTCGGCGCGCGCTCGGCGTTGTTCCTGCCGTTCCGCGATCTCGGCCTCATCGTCGTCGACGAAGAGCACGACGCGTCATTCAAACAGGAGGACGGCGTCATCTATCAGGCGCGCGACATGGCGGTGGTGCGGGCATCGCTGGCGCAGCTGCCGATCGTGTTGGTGTCGGCGACGCCATCGCTCGAAACCACGATCAACGCGCAATCCGGCCGCTATACGCGGCTCCATCTGCCGGCGCGGCACGGTGCGGCGCGATTGCCGGAGATCCGCGTCGTCGATCTGCGCAAATACAAGCCGGAGCGGCAGCGGTTCCTGTCGCCGCCTTTGGTTCAGGCACTAGGTGAAACGCTGGCCGCCAACGAACAGGCGATGCTGTTTCTCAATCGCCGCGGCTATGCACCGCTGACCTTGTGCCGTGAATGCGGTCATCGCTTGCAATGTCCGAATTGCACGGCCTGGCTGATCGAACATCGGCGGGCCGGCGGCTTGCAGTGCCACCATTGCGGCTACGCGACAGCGATGCCGCCGGCCTGTCCGAATTGCGCCGCCACGGGCAGCTTTGCCGCGTGCGGTCCGGGCGTCGAGCGTCTGTCCGAGGAAGTAGCGCAGCGGTTTCCAAATGCGCGCGTCGCTTTGATGGCGAGCGACACCTTAAGCGGCCCGCGCGCCATGGCGGAGCTGCTCGAACGGGTCGAGCGTCACGCGGTCGACGTGCTCATCGGCACGCAGGTGATGGCCAAGGGCCATCATTTCCCGATGCTGACGCTGGTCGGCGTGGTCGATGCCGATCTCGGCCTGTCGGGCGGCGACTTGCGTGCAGCTGAGCGGACCTTCCAGCTGTTGCATCAGGTCGCGGGCCGCGCCGGTCGCGCCGAACGGCCGGGGGTCGTTCTGCTCCAGACCTATATGCCCGAGCATCCGGTGATGCGCGCGCTCGCGAGCGACGATCGTGATGGGTTTCTTGCGGCCGAGGCCGAATCACGGCGCGAGGGCAATTGGCCGCCCTTCGGTCGGCTGGCGGCGCTGGTCGTTTCGGCTCCGGACGCCGATGCTGCCGATCGTGCCGCGCGTGCGTTCGCCCGCCAGGCGCCGCAGGTTGACGGCATCGAAGTGTTGGGCCCGGCACCGGCGCCGCTGGCGATGCTGCGCGGCCGGCACCGGCGGCGGTTTCTGGTGAAGGCGCAACGCACAGCGCCGCTGCAAAGCACGCTGCGCGCCTGGCTCGACGCGGTGAAATTACCGGCCGCCATCCGCGTCCAGATGGACGTCGATCCGTATAGCTTCATTTGAGTTCTAACCGGCGCTTTTCGGCGTGATTCGCGCCTGTCGCGAAGTCGTGCAAAACCCCGTCGTTGCTGGTGTTTTTCGCCTGCGGCAACGCGACGCGCCGCCGCGGGGCGGCCATGTTGCGTGCCCGAAATGCCTATGTTAGAACCGCCGCGCTTTCCGGCGCGGGCCGTTGTGGTGGGGGTTTTCGAGCAGCGAAAACCCGGCGGAGGGTGTGTTCATTTCGAAAGCGTCTCGGCGCCGGTTTCGGCCGAAAATTTAAGGACATCAGCTCGACGTGGCATCCGAAGCGACAGGTGTAGCCGGTTTGGCGGAGCGTTACGCGGCGGCGCTTTTCGAGCTCGCCGACGAGCGCAAGGCCCTCGATGCCGTGGCATCCGATCTGACAGGTCTCCGCCGGTTGATCGACGACAGCGCAGATCTGCGCCGCATGATCCGCAGTCCGGTGTTGCAGCGCGACGAACAGGCGCGCGCCATCGGCGTCGTCGGCGAACGTGCGGGCCTTGATCTGCTGACCCGCAATTTCCTGGGATTGCTGGCGCGCAATCGCCGGCTGTTTGCATTGCCGGAGATGATCCATAGATTTCTCCGGATTCTCGCCGAACGCCGCGGCGAGGTGACAGCGCAGGTGATCGCGGCGCGGGAATTGTCCGCGGCGCAGCGTCAGGCGGTCGACGAGCGCCTGCGTCAGGCCGTCGGCCGCAAGGTCGCCGTCGATTTTCGCGTCGATCCGAACCTACTCGGCGGGCTGGTCATCAAGGTAGGTTCGCGCATGGTTGATGCATCGCTTAAGAGCAAGCTGGCGCGGCTCGCGCTGGCGATGAAGGGGGCTGGTTGATATGGAAATTCGTGCCGCGGAAATTTCCGCGATCCTGAAAAAGCAGATCGCCGAATTCGGTACCGAGGCGGATGTCGCCGAGGTCGGTCAGGTCCTGTCGGTCGGCGACGGCATCGCCCGCGTCCATGGCCTCGACAAGGTTCAGGCCGGCGAGCTCGTCGAGTTCCCGAACGGCGTCAAGGGTATGGCCCTCAACCTCGAAACCGACAATGTCGGCGTCGTGATCTTCGGCGATGACAGCGGCATACGCGAAGGCGACACGGTGAAGCGTACGGGCGCCATCGTCGACGTGCCGGTCGGCCGCGGCCTTCTCGGCCGCGTCGTCAATGCGCTGGGTGAACCGATCGACGGCAAGGGTCCGCTGAAGGACGTCAAGCGCGCCCGCGTCGAGGTCAAGGCGCCGGGAATCATTCCGCGCCGCTCGGTGCACGAGCCGGTGCAGACCGGCCTCAAGGCGATCGATGCGTTGGTGCCCGTCGGCCGCGGCCAGCGCGAGCTGATCATCGGCGACCGCCAGACCGGCAAGACCGCGGTCGCGATCGATGCGTTCCTGAACCAGAAAGTGGTGAACGCCGGCAACGACGAATCGAAGAAGCTCTATTGCATCTATGTCGCGGTCGGCCAGAAGCGTTCGACCGTCGCGCAGATCGTCAAGACGCTCGCCGATTATGGCGCGCTCGACTATTCGATCGTGGTCGCCGCCACGGCGTCGGAGCCGGCGCCACTACAATTCCTCGCGCCCTATGCCGGCTGTGCTATGGGCGAGTTCTTTCGCGACAACGGCATGCATGCAGTCATCGTCTACGACGATTTGTCGAAGCAGGCGGTCGCCTATCGCCAGATGTCGCTGTTGCTACGCCGGCCGCCGGGTCGTGAAGCCTATCCGGGCGACGTGTTCTATCTGCATTCGCGCCTCCTCGAGCGTGCCGCGAAAATGAATCAGGATCACGGTTCTGGCTCGCTCACGGCGCTGCCCGTGATCGAAACCCAGGCGGGCGACGTCTCAGCCTATATTCCGACCAACGTCATCTCGATCACCGACGGTCAGATTTTCCTCGAAACCGATCTGTTCTATCGCGGCATCCGGCCGGCGATTAACGTCGGTCTGTCGGTGTCGCGCGTCGGTTCGGCGGCGCAGATCAAGGCGATGAAACAGGTCGCCGGCAAGATCAAGCTCGAGCTGGCGCAATACCGCGAGATGGCCGCCTTCGCGCAGTTCGCCTCCGATCTCGATCCGGC
>JAGWIH010000205.1 GCA_028866355.1 Alphaproteobacteria bacterium | reverse complement strand
TCACCGACGTAAAAGACCGGCAAGCCGGCAGCATGCGCTTCGCGCCCGAGTCGTTTGACGAATCCAATGGTCTCCGGATGGCCGAAATAGCGGTGCTCTCCCGGCCGCAGCACTTCGAACCCCGGTCCGTCCCAAGGCAGCGTCGCGGCGCCGGCGAGACAACCATTCCAGGGTGCACCAATCACCTGCGCCGGACCCGACGCTGGCGCTAGAGTCGGGTCGCTCCACGACGCGGCGTTGACCGGAACGCTCAGCAGCATCCCGATTGTGACGGTCGCAATCGCCACGGCGGCGCGCATGATGGCCTCTCGGTTCGAGCCCAGTCTGGCGCGCGGAACGCCATCGTGCAAAGGGAAGACCATGAATGCGTCACAGCCGATTCTGATCGTCACCGGCGGAAGCCGCGGTATCGGCGCTTCCGTCGCCGTCGGTGCCGCGCGGCGTGGCTACGGCGTTGTCATCAACTACAAGGACAACCGAAAGCAGGCCGATGCGATTGTGTCGGAAATCGTCGAGGCCGGTGGTAAGGCAGTCGCCATCCAAGGCGACGTCGGACGCGAACCTGATGTTGAGCGGCTTTTTTCGGAGACCGACAAAGCGCTCGGTCATGTCACAGCGTTGGTCAACAATGCCGGAATCCTGGGTCCGCTCGGTCGGATCGAAACGGTTCCCGGTCCCGCGCTTGCCGAACTCTTTGCGATCAATGTCGCCGGCGCAATGTTGTGCGCACGGGAAGCCGTGAAACGCATGTCGACCAAGCACGGCGGCAAGGGCGGCGCGATCGTCAATGTGTCGTCGGCTTTGGCGCGGCTCGGCGGCGCCGGCGAGACCGTGCCCTATGCGGCGACGAAGGGCGCCATCGAAACCTTCACGTTCGGCCTTGCCCAGGAAGTGGTGAGCGAAGGTATTCGCGTGAACGCCGTCGCCCCCGGTGTGATCGACACCGAAATTCACCCGGCCGACCGAATGGCCCGCCTCGGTCCGGCTTTGCCGATGAAACGCCCCGGCCGGCCGGACGAAGTCGCGAATGCGATCCTGTGGCTGTTGTCGTCCGAAGCGTCTTACGTTTCGGGCGCGATCCTCGGCGTCTCGGGCGCCCGCTAGGCAGGTCTTTCGCGCCAGAAGCGCAGCACGATCGCCGCCAAGATCAATAGCATCACGACGACAATGGCGACGCATCCCGACCAGCCGGCGCGGTCCCACGCATAACCCGGCAATACCGCACCGAGGCTGCCGCCGACGTAATAGCACGTGACGTACAGGCCGACCGCTGACGAGCGCGCACGCTGTGCCGAAACCGCGACCGATGCAGTGGCAGAGGTCTGCACGATGAAGCCGCACCCGGCGCCGATCGCCAAGCCGGCGATGATCACCACCAGACTGCCGGTCAAAGTCAGCAGCAAACCGCAGATCCAGATGCCGAGTACGCCGAGTACCAAAGGGCCGCGGCCGAAGCGTCGTACCAGCCGTCCGGCAAGCGGTGTCGTCACCACGCCCACCAGATAGACGAGGAAGATCGTACCGAGCGCGGCCGGGGACAAATTGAACGGCGGCGCCGCAAGATGGAAATTCACGTAAGTGAAGGTGGCGACGAACGAGAACAGGACGCCGAAACCAACGGCGAAGATCGCGCCGAGCCGCGGATCGAGAACGTGATCGACGATGTGTCGCAAGGCGTGCATCGGGCCGGCGCTGGCGACGAATTGGCGCTCACGGGGCATCAAGACAATGACACCGGCGGCTGCCACCGCAGTCAAAACGGCAAGGCCTAGGAACGCACCGCGCGTGCCGTAAGGCCCCACCAGAAGGCCGCAGAGGAACCGGCCGAAAAAGCCGCCGAAGCAGCTGCCCGACAAATAGATGCCGGCGACGCCGGTCGCTTGTGCGGCAGGCACCTCGTCTCCGATATAAGCGACGGTCACGACGAAGATCGGCGGCAGTAGCAGGCCCTGGACGAAGCGCCAGAACACCATCGCCGACAGCGTGGTCGACAACGCGATCAACACCGTCGGCACGATGAGGGCGATCATGGCGGTGACGATGACGCGTTTGCGTCCGATCAGGTCGGCGCCGGCGCCGGTGAACGGCGCGATGATCGCGACCGCCAAGGTCGTGGCGCTGATCAAATGGCTGGCCGCGCCCGCGTCGACTCCGTAAAGGGTTCGGATGGTCGGCAGGATCGATTGCGGCGCGTACAGATCGACGAAGCTGCAGAAGCCGGCGAGCCAGACGGCGGCTGCCCGGGCGGGCGCTGTCATTGCCGCAGTCTACCATGGCCGGGCTTTTCATCGTCGCCGTCCTGGCGTAGAAAGCGCCCGAATGGCTGACCCCAAGAAAAGCCGCAGCTATCGCGACGCCGGCGTCGACATCGATGCCGGCGACGCGCTGGTCGAGGCTATTGCGCCGTTTGCCAAGGCGACGGCGCGCGCCGGCACGGCCGCCGGACTCGGCGGCTTCGGCGCGCTGTTCGACCTCAAGGCGGCGGGCTACCGCGATCCGATCCTGGTCGCCACCACCGACGGCGTCGGCACCAAACTCAAAGTCGCGATCGCGGCGAACAAGCACGAGACGATCGGAATCGATCTGGTGGCGATGTGCGTCAACGATCTGGTCGTTCAGGGTGCGGAGCCCCTCTTCTTCCTGGATTACTTTGCAACCGGCAAACTCGCCGTGGCGCAGGCAACGACCATCGTCAAGGGCATTGCGGCCGCGTGCCGTGCCGTCGGTTGCGCGCTCGTCGGCGGCGAGACCGCCGAAATGCCCGGCATGTACGCCGCCGGCGACTATGACCTGGCCGGTTTCGCGGTCGGCGCCGTCGAGCGCTACCAGGCGCTCGACGGTACGACCGTTGCGGCTGGCGACGTCGTCTTGGGACTCGAATCCGACGGTCTCCACGCCAATGGCTTCTCGCTGGTGCGCCGCATCGTCGAGGAGGCTGGACTGTCCTACAGCGCGCCGGCGCCATTTGCGGCACCGCATAGCCTGGCCGACGAACTGTTGCGACCGACGCGACTTTACGTGAAGCCGTGCTTGGCCGCGCTTAAGGCCGGTGGCGTCAAGGCCTATGCGCATATCACCGGTGGCGGTTTGGTCGAGAACATTCCGCGCGTGCTGCCCGACGGTCTTGCCGCCGAGCTCGACGCCGCAAGCTGGACGTTGCCGCCGGTTTTCGTTTGGTTGGCAAAAACCGCTCGGATCGCCCGCGCTGAGATGGCACGGACCTTCAACTGCGGCATCGGCATGGTCGCCGTGACCGCGCCGGCACAGGCCGACACGGTTGCACGTGTGCTGACCCAAGCCGGCGAACGTGTCCACCGCATCGGCCGTATCGTCAAACGCGCCGGCGAAGCCAGCGCCCATCTCGTCAACATGGAGCGCGCGTGGCCCGGCTGAGGACCGGCGTGCTGATTTCGGGCCGCGGCTCCAACCTCCAGGCGCTGATCGATGCCTGTACGGCGCGCGACTATCCGGCCGAGATCGTTCTGGTCATCGCCAATCGCGCCGACGCCGCAGGCCTCGATCGCGCCGCGCGCGCTAAAATCCCGACGCGCGTCGTCGCACACCGCGGCTTCACTGAACGCGCGGCGTTCGACGCGGCGCTCGATGCCGCGCTCAGGGAGGCGCGCGTCGAGCTTGTCTGCCTCGCTGGCTTCATGCGGGTTCTTGGCGCCAATTTCATCGACGCCTGGCGCGACCGCATGATCAATATCCATCCGTCGCTGCTGCCTGAATTTCCAGGCCTCGATACGCACGCCCGCGCGCTCGCGGCGGGCGCCAAGCGTCACGGCTGCACCGTCCATTTCGTGCGCAACGAAGTCGATAACGGACCGATCATCGTGCAAGGCTCGGTACCGGTTTTGCCGGACGATGACGCCGATAAATTGGCGGCGCGCGTGCTGGCGGTCGAACACCGTGCTTATCCGCTCGCGCTGCGCCTGGTCGCCGACGGCCGCGTTCGCGTGCGGGGCGACAGCGTCGAGATCGACGGCCGGCCGGGGCCGGTACGCCTCGACGCCGTAGCGTGATCGTGCGATCCTTCCTCCTGGCCGCAGCGTTTTGGCTGGCCATCGGCCTGGTGCAGATTTTCAACTGGGACGAGGCCGGGCCATGGAAGGCGCTGGTGCTGCTCGCCTTGTTGGCTTACGCCCCGATCATGCTGCGCGCGTTGCGCGGACCGCACGCCGAGACGCCAGTACCGCGCGCCGTGATTGCGCTCGTCGCCGCGCTGGCAGCGATCGAACTCGTTTACGGCGGGGCGCGGCTCATTCATCCGCGCCTGATCGATATGGCGACGACGACGCTTGCCGCCGGCCATGCCATGCTCGCCGGACAGAACCCGTACACATTGCCAATCGATCCGGAAGGCGGCGGCGCATTTGCC
>JAGWIH010000204.1 GCA_028866355.1 Alphaproteobacteria bacterium | reverse complement strand
TGCGCGCGGCTTCGTCCGGCACGGCGTTGTAGATCGGATCGAATTCGAGCAGCGGATCGCCGGGGAAATACATTTGGGTGACGATGCGCGTCGCGAAGGCGGGACCGAAGACCGAGAAATGGACGTGCTGCGCGCGCCAGGCGTTGTAGGTGTTGCGCCACGGATAGGCGCCCGGAACGATCGACAGGAAGCGATACTCGCCCTTTTCGTTGGTGACCATGTGGCCGCGGCCGGTGAAGTTCGCGTCGAGCGGCGCTGGATGCGTGTCGCTGACATGCGCGTAACGGCCGGCGGCGTTGGCCTGCCAGATCTCGACCAGCGTGTTCGGCACCGGCCTGCCGTTCTCGTCGAGCACACGGCCGGCCAAGATCATGCGTTCGCCGATCGGCTCGCCTTTGTGCTGCTTGGTGAGGTCGACGAGCTCGGGTCCGGTCCAACCGTTGATGAAGGTCGGGCCGGTGATTTCGGTCAGCGTCTGCTTGAGCGCAACCGGTTTCTGCGTCGGATGACGCTTGATCGTGCTGGTGTAGGCCGGCCAGTCGTTCGACGGCTGGCCGCCAGTGCGCTCGGGATTGTATTCGCGGATATCCGTCATGCGCTCCCTCTCGTCCTATCCTGCAACGATCCCGCGCACGGCCGGTAGGCAGTTTTGCCGTATCTGCATTGATCGGTATTCTAGGCTGCGACCGCCGCCGACGCGAAGAATTCGCTCAGCACCGCGGTCAGTTCGGCCGGCCGTTCGACGGCGGACAGGTGGGCGCATTCGGGAATTTCGACCAGTTTGGCGCCCTTGGCCGCGGCGGCAATGGTGCGCGCGGCCGCGGGCGGCGTCGCCTGATCCTGCGCGCCGGCAACGACGAGAGTCGGACAGGCGATGCGCCGCGCGTCGGCCGTCAGGTCCATCGTGGAGAGAGCCAGACAGCAGCCGACATAGCCGGCAACGGAATTGTGCGTCAGCATCGTCCGCATGCCGCGCGCGATGTCCGGATTCGCCGCCAGAAATTTGGGCGTGAACCAGCGTTCCAACACGGCGTCGCCGATGGAAGCGAGGCCCTTGTTTCGCACCGCATCGGCACGATCGCGATAATTCTGCGGCACGGCGACGGTCATCGCCGTATTGCACAGCGCCAGCGACCGCACGCGATCCGGCGCGCGTGCGCCGAGGCGTTGGCCGACCATGCCGCCGATCGACAGGCCGCAATAATGGAAGCGCTCGATCTCGAGCGCGTCGGCCAGCGCCAGCACGTCGCCGGCGAGATCGTCGATGGTGTAGGCGTCGACGCCGGCCGGCGGCTCGGTCAGGCCGTGACCGCGCATGTCGTAGCGCACGACGCGGAAACGCGCGGCGAACGCCGGTATCTGCGCGTCCCATAGATGCATGTCGGTGCCGAGCGAGTTGGCGAAGACCAGCGCCGGCGCGTCGCGTTGGCCCGCGAAATCGTAATGCGTGACGAAATTTCCGGTGCGAACGAACGCCATGGTGCCTCCCCTTGCGATGGGCGGCCGCCCATGCGCGCCGCTCATAGGTGCCGCTTCTTGACGGACGGAACAGCGCCCGCGACACTGCGCGCAACTGTAGAGTCCGGCCCGCCAAAACCAAAGGCCCTTGCACGAGGCCTGCGGCAAAAATCGAGGAGGAACCATGGCCGCGCGTACCACACCGCCGTTCCGTGCCGATCACGTCGGCAGCCTGCTACGTCCGAAGAAGCTGCTCGACGCGCGCGACAAGCGGAAGCAGAACGCCATCACCGCCGATCAGCTCAAGGCGGTTGAGGACGAATCGATCCGCGAGGTGGTGCAGCTCCAGGAAGGACTCGGCCTCAAGGACGCGACCGATGGCGAGTTTCGCCGCGCCTATTGGCATCTCGATTTTCTCGAGCGGTTTGCCAACGTCACCATCGTGCCGCCGTCGGTCGGCGTGAAGTTCCACACCCATAAGGGCGACATCGAATTCAAGCCGCCGGGCATCCGGGTTTCGGGCAAGCTGAGCCGGCCGAAGCCGATCTTCGTCGACCATTTCAAGTTCCTGAAATCGGTCGCCAAGGTCACGCCGAAGATCACGATTCCGTCGCCGTCGACCATGCATTTCCGCGGCGGCCGCAAGGCGATCGACGAGAAAGCCTATCCCGACATGGCGCAGTTCTACGCCGATCTGGCGCGCGTCTATAACGAAGAGATCAAGGACATGGCGGCGGCGGGCTGCCGCTATCTCCAGATCGACGAGGTCAATTTCGCTTATCTCTGCGACCCCAAGCTGCGCGAGCAGGTGAAGGGCATCGGCGAGGATCCGAACCAGCTGCCGCACACCTATGCCAAGCTGATCAACAACGCGACCGCCGGCGCGCCGAAGGACATGACTTTCTGCATGCATATCTGCCGCGGCAACTTCAAAAGCGCCTGGGTCGCCGAAGGCGGCTATGAGCCGGTGGCCGACGCACTGTTCAACGAGCTCAACATCACCGGCTACTTCATGGAATGGGACGACGAGCGCTCAGGCGGCTTCGAGCCGCTGCGCTTCGTGCCCAAGGGCAAGGTCGTCGTGCTCGGCCTGGTCACGACCAAGCTGCCGAAGCTCGAGAGCAAAGACGAACTGAAGCGGCGCATCGACGAGGCGGCGAAGCACGTGCCCTTAGACCAGCTCGCGCTGGGGCCGCAATGCGGCTTCTCGTCGACCGTCGAAGGCAACGAAGTCACCATCGACGACGAAAAACGCAAGCTCGCGCTCATCGTCGAAACCGCGCGCGAGGTGTGGGGCGGCGTCTGAGCCCGCAGTACGCGGCCAAACAAAAAGGGCGGCGCCGCGGCGCCGCCCTTTGCCTATCGAATTCGGCGGAATTACTTCTTCAACGGCTCGCCGCCCGACTTCGAGATCCACACCCACTCTTTCGCCTTGGCGTCATAGGTCGTGACGATCGAGCTTTCGGGGCCGAGGCCGCGTTGCGGATATTTCTTGAAGTCATAGACGCCATCGACACCGGCGAAGTCCGTCAGGTTGTCGATAAAGTCCTTGAGCTGCGCCGCCGTCGCTTTCGGCCCGAGCTTGCGCAG
This sequence comes from Alphaproteobacteria bacterium, assembly GCA_028866355.1. GTDB lineage: Bacteria > Pseudomonadota > Alphaproteobacteria > ATCC43930 > CGMCC-115725 > REEB95. Next base: position 1,356 of record JAGWIH010000204.1, on the reverse strand, counting down.
GCCCGCGACCACGATCAGGCCCGCGTCCCACGACGTCGCCACCATGTTGTCGGCCTTGAGATGGTGTTCGGCGAGGATCGCATACATCGCGTGCTGCGCCTTATCCATCCGCGGGTCGAGCTTCACCGAGGATGGATGCGGCGGAAACATCGCCGACGCCATGATCAGCTGCTTGGGCAGGAACGATTCCCACTGCGCCATCGCCGCGAAGGTCTGATTGCCGCTGGTCGGTGCGACCGGAATGTCGAGACCGCCCTGCACCATGCCCTTGAACACCGTTGCCGCCGGCGCGCCCGTCACCCAGGCGATCAGCGCCTGCGCGCCCGATTCCTTGATGCGGGCGATCTGCGCCGCGACCGAGACGTCGGTCGGGTTGAAATGCTCGCCGATCACCTTGGTCATCGCACCCTTGAATTCAGGCCGATTGAGGATCTCGTCGACCGACCGGTCGCCGTCCTGGCCGCTTGCGTCGGTGGTCATCAGCGTTGCGATCTTGGTCCAGCCCTTGAGCCGGTAGTAGCGCATCACCGCGGCGATCTGATCGACCGACGACGCGCTGGTCGAGAAGGTCCAGCTGCCGGGCTTGGGATGGATCGCCGGCGACAAGCAATATTGCACCGGCCCGTTGGCCATCAGCGGCGCCATGGCGAGGCATTCACCCACCAGGCTCGAGCCCAAAATCACCGCCGGCTTCGCGGTCAGCAGCTGCGTGGTGAGCTGCACCGCGACTTGCGGGCTGGTCTGTTCGTCGTGGAAAACGAAATGCAGCTTGGCACCATGGATGCCGCCGGTCTTGTTGACCTCTTCCTCGAGTGCGGACAGCGCGTCTTTCTGGCCCTGGCCGACGAACGCAGCGCCGCCGGTGAGCGGCATGACGACGTTGATGTCGTAGGTATCGGCGGCGTGGGACGACGGCGCGAACCCGATCGTCGCAGCGGCGGCCAGCGCGAACCCACCGGCGGCCGCGCGGCCCACCTTTATGATTTCCTGCAATGCTTTCATTGTGTCCTCCCCGCAGCGCAGAATCACCGCTGCACCAAGCCCTGTCAACGTTCAGGACAATCATGAGCGCCCGTCAAACACCCCCGTTCCGCGCCGATCACGTTGGCAGCCTGCTGCGGCCGCCGGCCCTCCTCGAAGCCCGCGAACAGCGCAAGCGCAACGCCATCGGCGCGGCGCAGCTCACCGCGGCCGAGGACGCCGCGATCCGCGACGTCGTGAAAATGCAGGAGGAGATCGGCCTCAAGGCGGTGACCGACGGCGAGTTCCGCCGCACGCTGTGGCATGTGGATTTCCTGACGTCGTTCGCCAACGTCAAATCGGTGCCCGGCAAGGTCACCGCCAAGTTTCACACCC
>JAGWIH010000203.1 GCA_028866355.1 Alphaproteobacteria bacterium | reverse complement strand
TGCCAGCGATTGCACGATCCGCGCCCGGCGCTCGGCCATCGCGGCGATAAAATGCGGCGCGCTGCCGGCGGCTTCGGCGGTTTTTTGCTCGCCGTCCAGCTTGGCCTGCTGCTGGTGCAGCGATTTGGCCAGGCGCTCGAGACCGGCGATCTCCTGCCGGCGCTCCTCGAGCTGCCGGCGGAACGTCGCCTGGATATGATCGGTGGCTTTCATGCCCCCACCCGCGCACCAACGCACGTCAAGACGCGGGCAAAGCCCGCGCCGTGCAACGGGCGCTTGGTAAATTCCGTGGCCAAGGGTCACAGTCCTTTTCGTCCGAAAGTGGCCGTGTCCGAGTCGTTGGACCGCCACCGGGGCCCATCATGGCGGCCGCGGCTTAATTGGCGGTTAAATCAGGACAATTTGGCGTTTCCGAGCCGGCTTTTGTGACGAAGTTGTAGCCGACTCGGCCCCATTTCGATCACAAGTGTGGACCACAGGTAAAAAAATGATCCGGCATTTCTAAAATTAACTCATTTTTTACGTGGGTCGGTAAGGATGATTAAAGTTACCATTTGTGAAACAGACGCTTCGTCGGGGGTTCAAGATGCGTGTGCTTCTGATCGAGGATGACTCAGCCACCGCCGCCAGCATCGACATGATGCTGAAGAGCGAAGGCTTCATTTGCGATACGACCGATCTGGGCGAGGACGGGCTCGAGATCGGCAAGCTTTACGATTACGACATCATCGTGCTCGACCTCATGCTGCCGGACATCGACGGCTACGAGGTTCTGCGTCGCCTGCGCGCGGCGCGGGTGCGCACGCCGATCCTGATCCTGTCGGGGCTCAACGAGCTCGACAACAAGATCAAGGGACTGGGCTTCGGCGCCGATGACTTCCTCGGCAAGCCGTTCGACCGCCGCGAGCTGATCGCCCGCATCCAGGCGATCGTCCGCCGCGCCAAGGGCCATTCGGAATCGGTGATCCGCACCGGCAAGCTCACCGTCAATCTGGACAGCCGCACCGTCGAATGCGAAGGCGCGCCCCTCCACCTGACGGGCAAGGAATACGGCATCCTCGAACTCCTCAGCCTGCGCAAGGGCACGACGCTGACCAAGGAGATGTTCCTCAATCATCTCTACGGCGGCATGGACGAGCCCGAGCTCAAGATCATCGACGTCTTCGTCTGCAAGCTGCGCAAGAAGCTCGCCACCGCGACCAGCGGCGAGAACTACATCGAAACCGTGTGGGGCCGCGGTTACGTCTTGCGCGACCCGCCGGGCGCCGAAGTGGCGGCCAACGAGCCGGTCCGGGTTGCCGTCAAAGCCTGATTTCGGTTTATCCCTTTTCCGGGGGGCGTGAATTTCCGGGGGGTTTCAAAACGGCGGCGCAGAAAGCGCCGCCGTTTTTATTTCCGCGTAGCACAGCCAGGCCAACAGGCCGTGCGTCGTGCGAAGCCAACAAATCGTCAGGCGGCTTTGAACGTGGCGGTTTTATCGGCCTCGGACAGCGTCAGCGTCGCGCCGATCTGCTCGGCGTAGCGGGCCGTGAAATAGACATGGATGGTGCGCGCGGTCAGCGTCGCAACGTCGACGGCCGGCGCCACCGCCGCCTTCAGCTCCGGCGTCAGGTTCACCGACTCGCCGGCCGCCATCGCCGACACGCCGTTGCCGGCGCGCGCCAGCACCACCGTGCCGCCGCGCGGCAGAAGCTCGGCCGTCAGCAGCGTCAAATTGCAGGCGAGCTTCTGCCACGGCGGCGGCAACGCATCGAATTCGGCCGGCCAATCGCAGCGCACCTTGCCGCCTTCGAGGATGCCGGCGACCAGCGATTTGGCGTCGGGCGCGCCGCCGCCGACGCCGCCCGCGCCATAGGCGAAACGATAGAATTGCAGCCGCATCGCCGCGCGCCGCGCGCTCTGGCCGATCAAGGTGGTGGCGTCGCGCACGAACCCGGCATCGCCGTCGGTGAGCAGTTCGACGCCGTTGTTGATCGCGCCGACCGGGCTGATGAGTTCGTGGCAAAGCCGCGAGGCGAGCAATTCGAGAACGCGGAATTCAAGCTGCATGCGGCCGGCACCGTATACCGGCGCCGCGAGTCGCGACAACCGCCTCAGAACTTCTGAAGCTTCGCGAGCAGCTGCTCGATGTTCGCCTGGATCGCGCGTTCGTCGGCGAGCTGGAGACGTTTGCCGAACAGGGACGATTCGTCGAAGGTCGCGGTGCCGTTGGAGATTACCGTATATTGCGCATCCGTGCCCGGCCCGATCAGGCGGTACTGCACGCGGGCGCTGACGGCCGTGTCGTCGGTGAGCGAAAATTTGGGCTGATCGAGCTCTTGCAGCGTCGCGTCGAGGTGATAGTGCGGCTTCCCTCCCGACGCGAGATAGCCGGCGCTTTGCAGGCTTTGCTCAAGCGCCTGGCGGAACGCGTCGGCGCCGACCGCCGATGGCGACGACGCGTCGGGCGCCAGGCTGCCGACGACATCGCCGATGGCGACCGCGTGCTTGACCACCCAATTCGGTTTAGCCGCCGGCGGATCGGCTGCGGCCATGGCCTGCGGCGTCGCCGGCGGCGGGGTTGTGAGCGGCGACGTGCAGGCCGCAAGCAGGCAAGCGAGCGCCGCCGCCATGCTTATCCAGCCGCCGTGCCGCATTCTTGCCTCCCCCGCCCTCGGCCCTTTTTAACCCGGGACGGCGCGCCGAGTCGCGTCCGCCGTGCGGCTAACTCGCTCGCCTTCGTTCAAATCTTCGAGCGTATTCGTGTTAAAAAACGGATCGTAGGGCTGCGCCGGAAATTCGACCACCGCCAGCCGATGCCGCGCGGTCCATTGATCGACCTTGCGCATGCCCGATCGCAGCGCCGCGCGCAGATCGTCGCGCAAGGCGAGCGACCACAGACCGAAAACCGGATGGGTGCGACCGTTCGAAGCGGCGCAGGCGAGATCGTGCCGTCCATCCGCCACCGCTTCGGCAAGGCGCGCAACCAGATCGACCGGCAGGAACGGGGTGTCGGTGGCGAAGCTCGCGAGATGGGTCGCGCCGGCGACATTCGCCGCCGCCCAATCGAGACCGGCCAGCACGCCCGCCAGCGGTCCGGCGAAATCGGGAATGCTGTCTGCCACGACGGGCAAGCCAAACTCCTGAAACCGCGCCGGATCGCCGTTGGCGTTCAGCACCAGCGCCGTCACCTGCGGCCGCGCGCGCGCGATGACGCGCGCGAGAATGGTGGCGCCGCCAAGCACGCGTAAGGACTTATCGCCGCCGCCCATGCGACGCGACAGTCCGCCCGCAAGCAGAACGCCGGCGATAACCCGTGGCGGCGTCACACCGCGTCCTCGGCGAGCGACGCCTTGCGCCGGTGGCGCGGGCTTTCGTTTTCGACGCGGGCGCCGTCGTCGTCGCGGACGATGCGCGCCTCGCCCGCCAGCGCGACGAAGCGCTTGCCGCGGGCGCGGCCGATCAGCGTCAGGTTCGCCTTCTTCGCCAGCTCGACGCCCCAGGCGGTGAAGCCCGAGCGCGACACCAGGATGGGAATGCCCATCTGCACCGTCTTGATCACCATTTCCGAGGTCAACCGGCCGGTGGTGTAGAAGATCTTGCCCTTGGGCGAGACGTCGTGCATGCGCATGTAGCCGGCGATCTTGTCGATCGCGTTGTGGCGGCCGACATCCTCCATGTAGATCAGCGGCCGGTCCTTCTCGCACAGCACGCAGCCGTGGATCGCGCCGGCGGCGAGATAGAGGCTCGGCGATGTGTTGATCTTCTTGGTCAGCGCATAGAGCCACGACGTCTTGAGCGTCGCGCCGGGATCGAGACGGACGTCGTCGAATTTCTCCATCAGGTCGCCGAACACCGTGCCCTGGGCGCAGCCCGAGGTCAGCGTCTTCTTGCGCAGCTTCTTCTCGTAGTCGGTCTTGCGCTTGGTGCGGACGACGACGGTCTCGAGCTCGTCGTCGTAATCGATGCCGGTGATGACGTCGTCCGGCCGCAGCATGTTCTGATTCACCAGATATCCCACGGCGAGATAATCGGGATAGTCGCCGACCGTCATCATGGTGACGATCTCCTGTCCGTTGAGGAACAGGGTCAGCGGCCGCTCGACCACCACCTGGGTTTCGATGCGGCTCCCGCTTTCATCGACGCCCGCAACCGTGCGCGTCAGGCGCGGATCGGCGGGATTCGGACGGATGGCAAATTCTTTCATTTCAAGATGATGGGACTTGGACGTGACGTCTGCAAGGCCGGCCAACCACATGCAAGCGCCTGAATACCCATGAACAATTCAGGGGCGACAACCCTGCTTTGGACGCTATGCTAAGCGCCCTCGCCGCCTTATATCTTCCCCATGCCCATGATCGATCCGTTCGGCCGTCACATCACCTATCTGCGCGTCTCGGTCACCGACCGCTGCGATTTCCGCTGCGTCTATTGCATGGCCGAGGACATGGCGTTCCTGCCCAAGGCCGAGGTGCTGACGCTCGA